>CATLVA010000059.1 GCA_950060715.1 uncultured Oligoflexia bacterium
CTTTATAAAAATCATAGTTTTTTCACAGAATATGAAAATGGATAAATGAAGAAAAATATAATAGTAATTTTAGTGCTTTTCACATTGGGATTTTCTCTGTCTGAAAAGCGTATGGTAGAAATTACCTTTAATGAGCTCACCGAGCTGCAGCAGCTGGTGGAAATGGGCATTGATTTAGACCACCATCGAACTTTATCAGAGGTTCATGCCTTTGTCACTGATGAAGAATTTGAACAAATTCAGCAACTTAATTTTGAAATAAAAAAAATCTCCATCTCCATGTGGTCGCTTCGAGATGAAATCGAGACTGCGATTGCAAAGAGAATTGAAAAAGACCCTGAAGCAGAGCCCGATGTTCAAGACATCAATATCTACTACACTACGATACTGAATGCTGATATTGGAAATAGCTCAGAAGATGAAGATGATGACGCAGATGAAAGACAAGACGATAATTTAGATAGCTCTGGAAATCCAATGGACGAAGACGCTGCCGCGATGATGGCCGCGCTTGCTGGTGGTGATGATGATGAAGCTGAGGACTCCGCAGAGGACGATTCCGAGCAAACAGATGATACTGTAGAAGCTTCAGAGGAAGATGATGAAGCCGCTAGACTTGCTGCTGAGATGTTAGGAGACCAAGGTGGTGCTCCAGATGAAAGTGAAGATGAAGACGACGAAGCTGCAATGCTAGCAGCTCAAATGCTCGCTGATCAAGGAATGGGTGAAGATACTCCAAAAGAGGATGAGCCTAAAAAACCACTTACTTTCAATGAAGTTGCAAAAACTTTTGAAAGACCGACTCCCAAACAAAAAACTGATGCATTCTTAATGTTGTCGGATATAACGATGGATAGTTGTCTTCTTTTTACTAAAGGAGCATTTATCCAAGGTCAGAATGTTGTCGTGAGATTCAATATTCCAAATTCTTTTATGCTTCTTGGGACCGTAATCCGCTGTATGGATATTTCGAGAAATTCAAAAATTATAAGTTCAGGTAAACCCTCTCACCGCCTCTACGTTAGATTTGAGCTTAAGTTTCCTGGCGAGCGTGACTCTCTAAGAAATTTCCTAAAATCAATTGAGCCGACCATACCTGCACCTCCAAAGAAAATGAAACGTCCTGAAACTGATGATGAGGACGATGATTTTGATGATTTAGGTTTTTAAAATGATCGGTGGATATAGCTTTAGAATTAGAAATTTAACTTCGACGTTTTTTATTCTTACTTTCTTTGTTTTACTCATCTTCTATGGTGCTTATATAGAATTCTTTCAAGATGCAAGAGACCAAATCTCTGCCACAAAACTGCTTGAAAATCCAGTTAGCGAGAGAATTTTAAAAAATACCATCTCACTTCGCTTTAAAAATAGAATTGGTGAATTTAGAATTGCCAAGGAAAATCAAGAGTGGCTACTACAAGAGCCAAGAGTCATTCCCGCTAAAACGAGTACGGTAGATAGAATCCTTGCCGCCCTAAAAGATATTAAAATTCATACTGTACATGAATATGAACCCATAAACTTCCAAAGTTTCTCCCTTGATAATCCTATCATCGAGATTGAACTGTTCACCAAGTTAAATGAAAAATATGATATTAAAATCGGTTTGATGAACCCCATCAACAACACTTCCTATATGACCGTCTCTGGTCATAATAGAATTTTTCAAACAAACCTTTTTAAAGGACGCTTGGAGAAACTTGAACTATCCGATTTTATTGATTCGCAAATTTTCTCACCGGAACTCTCTAGCATTAAAGAGTTCAAGCTCTACCACGGAACTTCTTCAACTCCTTATAACGACTTTGAAAAAGAGGGAGAAAACTGGAAAACGAAGAAATACAAAGTTATCAGCAATGAAAACCTAGAAGCAAAGCTTGAAAAAATCTTTACCATCAAAACTCATATGATCATCGATAAAGTTGATGATGAAGTAAAAACCCTACTGGATAATTATATTAAAAGCCCTCTCTATAAAATTGAGATAGCTCTTAAAAATGGCGATAAGATCAAATATCAAATAAGTAATCTAATTAAGGCCGTACCCGAACTAAAGCTTGAGAAAAGACAGTATTTCATCATGTCAGCAAGCGACAGGAAGTATCCTTATATCATTAATAAAAACTACCTTGAGGAATTTGCGATTCGCTACAGTGACTTAAAACCATAACCAAATAGAATTAACCAAGATAGAACCAAAACCTACAAAAGCCCACTTTCCAGTGGGCTTTATATTGGCTGATAGTTCCAGCCGCTTTTTTTTTGATTTAACTAAGATAGAACCAGAAGGCTGGAACTATTTAATTTCTTTGTGAACAGTGTGACGTCTAAGAAATGGATTATACTTCTTAGTTTCAAGACGCTCTGGGTGAGTCTTCTTGTTTTTAGTCGTCGTGTAACGCGAAGGAGACTTTCCTTCCTTCCTTGCTTCTGTACACTCAAGTGTTATTTGTACTCTTGGCCCTTTTGCCATGCTATCCTCCAGATTTACATAATTTGGATTGGTAAGTTACACTTTATATGCTAGATTTGTCAATTAACATAAAGGACAAAAATGGACAATTTTTTTAATCCCGACAACTGGAACCACTGTCAATATAGAAACCAAGATCAATTTGCAATAATTAGCCTAATGGCCGAACCAGGAATCCTAGATGATAATTTTTCGTACTGCGTCACAGTACTAGACGATGAGAATAATGAAATTTTTCAAAGTGTTCACGAAAATGTCATGGAAGCCTGCAAAGAAATAAATACTAGATATCAAGATATTTGGAACTTCCAAGACTTAAGAACAAAATCCGATGGAAGCGGTTGCTCAACTTGCGTCGCTCACTAAAAATAATAATCAGCCAGGCTATCTTCCAACTCAAATAAATAGGCATCCGGAAAAATCTTATACGCATGCTCCATAACGATTTCAAGCAGCTCCATTCGGACTGCTTTATTCAGTAAGTGCTCACTCAAATAATCGGCTAATTTAGGAGCCGCTTTTTTAAACTCCAACTCAGTCAATATTGCTTTTTTTACCGTAATTTTAAAGTCCGTTGTATCAGCAAAAAATTCTGGTGTTTCACCGTAGATCCATTCCCAATTCTGTAAAGCAGATAAGTATTCATCATTATAAAATTCATTTTTACCCAGAACAACCTTCTGGCCATAGAAGTTTTCAAAACTCTCCATTAAGTGGGCTCCGAGTTTTTGAAAATGGATCTTATCGTTAAGCTCACACAGATTTACCACGGTCGAACGATTGGAATGAATACCTTTGCCTTCTAATTTCTTAAGTGGAGAATCTAACAGATAATTTAAATGCTCTAGGTTGGAATTCATCAGTAAAGTTCCATGATGAAAAGACCTATCTTTTTTCTGCTTGAAGGCAGAACCAGAAAACTTTCGACCATCTTCCAAGATCAAATCAGATCGATTTGAAGCCTTTGCCGATATCCCTAAGCTCTCTAGTGCCTTAAGAATAATAGCATTGTTATCATCCTTGCCATGATCTCTAGAGCCGTGGATAAAACTAAAGCACATATTACCCAAGTCATGATAAACACAACCGCCACCGCTTTGGCGACGAACTAACTGCACTTGACCAAGCTCTTTGAGGTTAACTTCTCGCCAAGGATTTTGAAAGCGACCAAGCACAATGCAAGGATCATTCTGATACACTAAAAGTATCTTTTCATCCGCTTCAATTGATTTCAAAAGCTGATCTTCGAACGCGAGATTCATATAAGGGTTTCGCCAGGGAGAAATATAGAGCTTGAGTTTAAAGTCCACAAATAACAGTAACTTATAAAAACAAACCGAGCAAATCAATTATTGCCTGATATTTTTACTAAAGTATTGTTCCAGAATTCCGATAGGGAAGATGGCAGCGGGAGTCACATGAAAACAAATAGAATCATCTCTTTTACATTGGTTAACGGCTTTATTCTTTTAAGTTTTGCCTCTATTTTGGCAAGCTGCCAGAAAAAACTCTATCCTAAAACGGGGCATTTTGCAGAGCTTTCTACTCAGTCTCGTTCAATCGCTTCCGTGGAAGATTCAACATTTAAAAACTTTCAAGATCCGACTCAAATTTTTATCTATTGTCACCTCAATGCAAAAGATGAGAACTCTTGTTATGGAAAAGAGCTCAAAGCTTCACTCGCTAAATTTGAGGAAAAATTTGGAAAACTTGGACAACAAGAACTCACTGATCTACTTGATCTTTACCGCTTAGAAAATGTGAAAAAAGATGCTGACATCAAGACGCAATCTCTACTAAATCATCTTGAGCCAAATATTAACAAAAATGTTAACGCCCAATTTAGATTTTGTAAGCAAAATGCTAAGCACTTCTTTAAAAAATGTATGTCACAAGGAATTGAAAAAGACACTTTCAAAGTGCTCAATAACTTTCACAAAAAGAACCAACTCAACGGTCAGGAATATCTTTATATGAAAGATATTATTAAGGCCCAAATGGATAAAAAAGTTTCAGATCAAGGCACGCTTATTTTATAATATGTGTACACGGATGCCCAAAAAGGCATTTATCATTAATCGTCTTAGCTATTTCTTTTGGAACCAACTCTTCCCAGCCTTCTTCATTTGAACGGATCATTTTTAAAACTTTTCTTGAATAGATATGAAGTAGCTTATCATTATAACCTTTCAAGTCTTTCACCCTGTCAGTAAGAGTCAAATGCTCTAAAAGCGACTTATGTCTCTCCTCTACTTCAACTGTAGATAAATCAATTAATTGATCGTCTTCACTCTCCTCTCTATAAGGATACAAATATACCTTGGTACAAGGTCTAAAAAGACGCCCTAGAGCTTCAAGAATCCCCCCATTAAGCTGGTTGTAATCCTCATTGAAGATTTGCATAAAATTATAAACCCCCATGACGAGGGCCACGTTTTTAGGCTTAAAATTGGCCAGATAATTCGATAAACGGAAGAATTGTGGCAGATTCGTTATTAGAACTTCTTGTCCGATGGAGTTTAACAAATCAACTCGTGCCAGAAAATCTTCTCTAGTGAGTTCTCCATCTTCCTTGAGGTGATTGATTGTTATCTCAGCTAGAGAAACGACACTGTCTTCTTTGATATCTGTAGAAAAGTTTTTGATCCCAGTTTTTAGAATATCCATATTGACCATTGTTGGTGGTCTATAACTTCCACGAGTTAAGATAATATTCTTTTTATATAATTCGTCTTTCGCCAGACAAACATCTCCATTAGCATTGAACATTACCGCATCAGTAAATGAGCGAACGATCAACTGTAGGTTTAAAAGTCGATTATCCATATTAGAAAATGCAGGCCCATCGACTTTAATCATATCGATTTCAATTCTATCTCGAGAGAGGTGTTCCATCACACTATCAAGAAAATCAGCTAAATCTTCATTCTCATAATAACAAGCGTAGACAAGATTTACCCCCAACATTCCAATTGCTTTTTGTTGGGCCAAACTAGTATCATCATGCATTCTGATATGCAGGACCACCTGCGAAGCTTCTTCTTGTGGATTTCTTTGAAAACGAACTCCCATCCACCCATTAGCATCATTTGTTCCATGATAGTTACGAGCTGCCACTGTATTGGCATAAGCAAAAAAGCTTCTTTCAGGAAATTTAGACCTCAATCTTTCTTGTAAAAGATCGTATTCATAGTTAAGCATCTTCTCGACCCTACTTTGACATACGTATCTTCCAGATTTTTCTTTTCCATATATCTCATCGGAAAAAGTCATATCATAAGCAGACATAGACTTTGCCACTGTTCCACTAGCGGCGCCTGCTTTAAAGAAAATCCCGGCCACGTCCTGGCCTGCTCCGATCTCAGCAAATGTCCCATAAATTGAGTCATCAAGATTAAGTTTTAGCGCTTTCTGAGGAGCATTTTTGCCTTTTTCCATGATTTTTTTACCTATTTAAGTGGTTGAAATATGGTCTTATTATAAGCAAATACCTATATCTAGTAAATGCCTAGAAAAAACTCACTGAAATCCATGCTATAATTATAGATGATAACGACCGATAAGCCTTTAAGGAGGTCGATATGAACTTTTTAGTAGCAGCAATTATCCTAGCATCTATGTATGCATTATACGTACATGCAGGACAAAAACAGACAAAAAGAGTCCGAGTAAGAGTGAAAAAAGATCAGCCTAGAAAATAATCTAGACTGATAAGTTATTACTTACGACTTCGAGTGTGTCTTTAGATAGACCAGGGCTCGCTTTGAGCTCTTCTAATGCTCGAGTTAATAGCTCAGCTCTTCCCGCATCCAACTTTTTAATCACGGCAAGTGACTTCGCAAGCCTGGCGGCAATCTGCGGATTAAATTTATCTACTTCTGCGATCTTTTCACAAGCAAATCTGTACCCACTTCCATCTTCTTGGTGAAGCTTGGTTACATTATGGACTAGATAAACTCCAATCAACGATCTAAGCAGGTTAGGAACTTTGTTATCGTAAATTTCAAGCTGAGCTAGACTCTCAATAGTCTCAAAGCTCGCGTCCTCTGCTAACGCTTGCACGGATAACCATTTTTGCATGACTAATGTCTCGCCTTTCCATTTTTGATAAAACTTATCCAGAGCTTTTGATCGTCTTGGGTTTTCTGTTATTGCGAGTAGTTTCAATGCTCCGATTTCATCGGTCATATTGTTAGCATTCTCATATACTTCAGAGATAAAATCCCAGGCTTTTGCAGAATCACTTGAACTCAAGATACTAAGGCACTGATGTTTAATCGCTCTATAGCCCATGCTCTCACCATCGAGCTTAAATGCTCCTGTGCTATGGGTTTTTTGGGCCAAAGTTAGTAGTTCATCTTCAAATGTTTGTGCCAAATGAGACTTTAAAAACTTGATTGCTTTGGGAGCATGGTCAAAATCAAATCTATCTTTGCCATCGTTATATTCCTTTAATGATGGAAGAGAGATCGCATATGCTTTCAATGCAGGATCCAGCGCCTCGTTAACAAGAAGTGCTTTAAAAGCTTCCATGAACTGCTCATTACACTTGAGAGTTTCTCCTCTCTTTGCTTGAGCAACTAAATCGTCCGTTTGCTTTAGTATCGCCAGTTGGGAGAATTCGTAACGATTATAATTGTCTTCACATTTTGCCATCAACATTGCCAGTTCTTTAAAACTATAATTTGTTTCAAATTTTACTGGAGCACTAAATCCTTCATTCCAAGAAGCAATTGGGTTTTCTGGAAGATTATCGATCGTAATACTTTGTGGGTTTTGATCAATGACAAAATTATGGTCTTTATAAAGAACTTCGCCTTCGCTGCTATAAAGAGAGAAATGAAATGGAAAACATAGAGACGAATCTTTGTTATTAAATTTTGTCTCATGAGTAAAAAGAACGTGTAATTTTCCTCCTTTAAAATTGGTGGAAATATTTACTTTTGGAGTTCCATTTTGATCATACCAATTTCTAAAACGACTTAGATCTTTACCTGAAGCATCTGCCATCGCCTTTACAAAATCTTCCGTAGTAACGGCCATGCCATCAAAACGTTCGAAGTAGAGATCCATACCCTTTCTAAAATTTTCCTC
>CATLVA010000060.1 GCA_950060715.1 uncultured Oligoflexia bacterium
AAAACTAAATGTTCATCGTCTATGACTAAAATTCGCTCGTTCATTTCTTTTTCCTCCACAAACTTTTATTACAAAGCATGTGCCAATTGGCTGACCTCAAAGAATTCAATGAGGTAATGCACCAAGCAATACAAATTGAGACACAGATTGGCAAAAAACTGTCGGAAAGCCGTCACTGGGCCTTTCTCTTGATCCAGAAACAACTATAACTACCTGATATTATTTCAGTAAAAGGCCATTTAACCTATTCTCGAATTCCCGACACTTACGTTCAGTTATTTGCTCAGGTTACATGTAAAAAGCTGATATTATTGAGATATCGTGTGTTGTCGGAAATCCGTCACCATGTAATTTATTTAGTGTCGAAGGAGTTTTTAAGTCTCTAACTAATTGAAAATTTGAAACGGTAGTATAATTTAAAAAGCCCTTGTGACAATTAAGCACAAAGGGCTCAATAAAGCCTAACTTCTTAACTAGTGTGAATGAAGTCCACCATCTCCATGAGAGTGTAAATCAATATCATTACCTTGTTGAGAATTTTTACTACTATTAGCAAAATAGTTACCTACAACAATTAAAGCTACTATACCTACCAGTATCATTATTTTCTTTTTCATAATTTTATTTTCCTGAAAAGTTCGCTGCTATAAATTTCCCATCCAATGACAAGAAAATATACAGTAAGCTTATCTTTTTTAATTCGTTAGTATTCTGAAAATTAATTACCCATTCATCATTTTGTCTAAACTTTTTTATAGCGATTTTTTGAAACTTAGATTTTAGCCAGCTTTTTCCTAGCTTTCCTTTCATGACAAGTCGAAAAACATGTCCTTTACCAATCTCTATCGCTTTTTCTTTTAAAACTATCTTTCCACTAATTCGGTTAAACTGCCCAAAGTGCATATGATCTTTAGAGGGGCCTCCGAATGCACAAGTAAGGCAAGACAAAACTACAATAAAAAATACGGCAAGAGCTGCAATGCTCTTGCCCTTGAAATTTACAAGGCTAGTCAACATTGTTGAAAACAATTGTTGAGCTCTTTCCATTTTGTTTAATATTAATTGCAATTGAATAAGGTCTTTTCTTTATATTCGGTAGCTTTACTTTAAATCTATCATTTGAATGAGTAAAACTAACATCTAGACTTTGAGCCCTTTTCCCTCTTCCAGAAGTTATTTTTCCACTAACCTTAGCTTTGCTTGCTGACGATGTAACTAAATTCATTTTGCGATCGTAAAGAAAAAGGAATAACCCATTTTTCCCGTCTTTTGCTAACTCAGCAACCAAGGCATTCGTTGCAGGATTTTCGATTTTAGCAAGTGTTCCACCAAATTTTGGATTATAAATATTTTCTTTGTAATGTCCTCCAACGTGTGCAGTAGCTGTAAAAGATAGCGTTAGTAAAAGTGATACGATTAATGTTTTCATTTTTTCCTCCTAATTGCTTGTTAATTACAAGCTGAATTTATTGTTATTAGTTTCTTTCATTAATTTTTTTTCAACTGATGATCTTGCGAATTTATAAAACACCACAGGCGTTACAATCAAGTCCATTAAAGTAGAGGATATTAATCCACCTATGATTACAACAGCGACAGGGTAAAGAATTTCCTTCCCTGGTTGCCCCTTAGAGAGAAGGAGGGGACTTAATGCTAACACAGCGGTGAAAGCTGTCATGAGTACAGGTACAAGTCGCTCCAAAGAACCTTTTATGATCATTTCCTTGTCGAATTTGTGTCCTTCTTCTTTAACAAGGTGAATGTAATGGCTGATCATCATGATACCATTTCTTGAAGCAATACCACATAATGTGATGAAAGCTACTAAGCTAGCCAATGATATTGTTCTTTCAGTTATGTAGATAGCGACGATACTTCCAATAAGTGCCAGCGGTAAACCTGTCAATACCTGTAAAACAACAGGGAACGATTTGAATTGTATGTATAAGACAATAACAATCAATAGTAATGACAAGAAACCTAGTATTGAGATTAGCTTAGAGGCTTTTTGTTGACTTTCAAATCGACCTCCAAAGTCTATAAAATAACCTTCAGGAAGATCAATTTCATTCTCTAGTATATTGTTTATATCTTTAGCAACACTATTTAAGTCTCGGTCAACTGCATTTGCTTGAACAATAATTCTTCTCCTCATGTCTTCTCTATTTATAGCATTTGGACCTTTTCCTTTATAAACATCAGCAACGTCTTGTAGAAGAACATCTCTGCCTTTGTCATTTTTTACTAAAATATTTTTAATCCCTTCGATTGTTTTAGTCGTTTCGTCATCGTATTTGAGAATAATGTCATAGATATTTTGATTTTCAACAAGGTTAGACACTTTATATCCAGTCATTCCGACTTCTACAGATTCAGCGATATTTCCAGCAACAAGTCCTTCGTCGGCTGCATACTCTGCATCTATATTAACTTTTACTTGGGGAACTTCAATTAGAGGTTCGAGTGCTAGGTCAGTGATTCCTTTAATATTCCTCATTTTAGATTCAACATCACGGCCTATTTGTCTAAGCTTTACTAAATCCGACCCAAATATTTTTATCGCAATCTGGGAGCGAACACCAGAAAGCATGTGATCGAGTCTGTGACTAATTGGTTGTCCTACATTTAGGTAATCAGTATCTAGTTTGCCTAACTTCTCTCTTATTTCGGCCAAGACGATTTCTCTATCTCTACCGGTCTCATTAAAATCAACATCTATCTCACTCCAGAAAACTCCTTCAGCGTGTTCGTCCATTTCAGCACGACCTGTACGCCGAACTGTAGATTTAACTTCTGGTATATCAAGTAAAATATTTTCAACTTTGTTCCCGAACTTGTCAGATTCTTCTAATGAAACACCTGGGGTTAATGAAATTCCAATAGTAGCAGTACCTTCATTGAATTTAGGAAGAAAATCAATTCCCATTTTTGGTACCAACATAAGAGAAAAAATCAGTATTGTTACACTCCCACCAATAACGGCAAAAGGACGATCAATGAGTTTTAAAAGAATTGCTTTATCAACTGCTTTTAATTTCTTTACAAGCCAACCGTCTTCTTCTTTTTCTATTATTTTAGACTTAGCCAAAAAGTAATAACAAAGTACAGGTGTAACTGTAAGAGCTACTAAAAGCGAAGCAAGAAGTGAAACTATGTATGCCACTCCTAATGGAGAAAAGAGACGCCCCTCTAAGCCGCTCATCGCAAACAAAGGAACAAACACTAGAACTACAATTAATGTTGAGAACACAATGGAGTTCCTAATTTCTTTTGAGGCTAAGAAAATAACCTTTAGAGGATTTACAGGGGTTCCTTTTGCTTGATTTTCCTTTAACCTTCTTAAAACATTTTCTACGTCCACAATGGCATCATCAACAAGCTCTCCAATTGCAATTGCTAGGCCTCCTAAGGTCATTGTGTTAATACTCAGTCCAAAGATTTTAAACACAAGTGCAGAAAGTAATATTGAAAGTGGAATTGCTGTAAGTGTAATCGCTGTTGTTCTAAAGTTCATAAGAAACATGAACAGGACGATTGCTACCATTATAGCTCCATCTCGAAGAGCTTCTTTAACATTCCATACTGAGTTTTCTATGAATTTTGACTGTTTAAAAAGATCTTCTTTTAAAGAAACCCCTGGAGGAAGTGACTTTCTTAGTTCTTGAACCAACTTATCTATTTTCTCAGTAAGTTCAACAGTGTTTGCTTTGGGTTGTTTTTGAATTGTTAAAACGACAGAATGTTTTCCATTTATGCTAGCTTCACCACGTTTTTCTTTTATTCCAACTTTTACTTTCCCAAGGTCTTTCAATAAGATACTTTTATTATTCTTCTTAGTAATAAATGTATTTTCAATATCACCAATAGAAGATGCTCTTGATAAAGCTCTTACCAAGTATTCACTTTTTTCAATATCTAAAAAACCACCTGTAGTGTTGACACTGATATGAGAAATCTGGTTCTTTATTTCATCAATAGTAACATCAAATTGAGCTAGTTTTTTTGAATTTAACAATATTTGATATTGCTTAACCCCTCCACCCATGACAACAATTTGTGAAATTCCCGGAATTGTCATCAGGCGAGGGCGAATCAATGTATCAGCAATAGTTCTCAGTTTAATGGGTGAGATTTCTTTAGATTCTGATTGTAGTCCTAAAAATTGAATCTCTCCCATAATTGATGTTATTGGGCCAATAGCAGGGGTCACTTCTTCTGGAAGATTCGACTTTGCTAATTGCAGCCTTTCGGCAACAAGCTGACGATTCTCCTTTATATTAGTGTTCCAATCGAATTCAACATAAATTAGTGAGATACCAATGCCACTTGAAGATCTAACTTGAATAACCCCAGGTGCACCGTTAAGGGCCGATTCAAGTGGCTGAGTCACCATTGTTTCGACCTCTTCTGGTGCAAGTCCATGTGCTTCTGTCACCACCGTAACTCTCGGCCTATTTAAGTCGGGAAAAACATCAATTGGCATCTTATTCAATTCATAGAAGCCATATATTAGTAAAAAGACAGAAACACCTAATACTAATATTCTATTATTAAGTGAGAATTTAATAACCTTGTCAAACATATAAAGTGTCCTTGTTTGTAATTTATGTTCTTTCTATATTTAATCAAAAACTCTCAGGTTTTTAATTTCTGTCGTCCATGAGTAACTATTGGCATCTAGCCCTTTTATCTCTTTCAATAAGTTTTCTATTTCAGGAAGCTTATTTTCTGAAATTAAAACTTCTAATTTAATTTTTTCCGTATACCCAACCACCAAATCTTTTTTACTCATATTTAAGTCTGAAGATTGTTGATCAGAATGTTCGTCAATACTGATAAAACTAAACATTTTCACAAGATCACTTTGTTTAAGTGAATCAGATATATCTTGTTTGAATTCTTTAAGAGTCACCATATTAAGTAAAATCATAATAATTCCTTTTGTAATTCGCTCTTTCTTTCAATCCACTCATATAAAACAGGAAGTAGTATTAGGGTGAGTAAGGTCGAAGTAATCGTTCCACCAATCACAACGACAGAGAGTGGTCTCTGAAGCTCTGAACCAGGACCAGTAGCAAAAAGAAGCGGTAAAAGTCCAAAGATGGTGATTGATGCTGTTAGAAGAACAGGTCTTAACCTTCTTAGTGATCCCTCAATTACTGCTTCCTTCAATGCAACCCCTGAAACTCTTAGTTTATTAAAGAAATCAACCATAACCACACCATTCATTACGGCGACACCAAAGAGGGCAATAAAACCAACAGAGGCCGGAACTGAAATGTAAAGCCCAGAAAGGTAGAGAGCGACAATCCCACCAATCATGGCAAAAGGAATGTTACAAATTACGAGGGCAGCTTGTTTGGCTGAACGGAAAGTTGTAAAAAGGAGTAAATAGATGAGAAGAATTGAAACGGGAATAACCACGCCTAGTCGTTGTGAGGCCCGCTGTTGGTTTTCAAATTGTCCGCCATAAGTAAGAAAGTATCCCTTTGGCAGATCAACAGACTCTTTAACACTTCTCTTAGTTTCTTCCACGAAGCTTACAACATCGCGTCCCTCAACATTTGCTTGGATAACGATTTGTCTTTTTCCAGTTTCTCTTGTGATCTGAAAAGGGCCATTAATCTCTTTAATAGAAGCCAGTTCTGAAAGAGGAATTTTACTGCCTACTTTCGTTGGAATTAATGTCCCTGATATAGTTTCAAGGTTATTTCTCTTATTTTCAGGGTATCTAACAGTAATGGCTATTTTTCTATTGTCTTTAATAACTTCGTTGACTGCCTTTCCAGCTACAGCGGTCTCTATAACCGAGTTAATATCCTCAACATTGATTCCATACTTTGAAATCTCATTTTGCTTAATATCAACTTGTAAATAGTTTTGCCCAGTAATCTCAGTTTTGATGACATCAACTGCACCGGGTATTTTCTTAAGAACATCTTCAATCTCATTAGACTTTGATTCAAGTATGTCAATCTCATCACCAAAGAGTTTGATGGCCATAGCAGCTCGAACCCCTGTAAGCATTTCAGAAACACGCATATCAATGGGCATAGTAAAAGCAATCTCAATATCTTCAAAGCCACTTAACTTTTCTCTAACTTTTGCATTTAATTCTTTTGGTGTGATATTCCATTCAGACCTCGGTTTTGTAATCAAAAAGTTATCTGTTTGATACAGGTCCATTGGGTCCATTCTCAATTCATCAGCTCCAGTACGAGAGTAAACCCCGATCACTTCTGGAATCTCCATCATCGCTGTTTGAAAAGGAACATCAAGTTCAATAGATTTTTCCAAAGTAATCTTTGGATCTTTTTCAATAATGACAACTGTTGTTCCTTCATCCATCATTGGCATGAACTCATTACCAATTTTTGTGAAGATAAAGAGTGAGACGGCAAGCATGGCTAGAGCAGTTCCAATTGAAACGGCTCGCATCTTTAAAACCCAGTTTAACACAGGTCTATATACACCTAACAAAACATCAAAAATCTTATTAGTATTTTTCGATGATTCTTTCATTAAAAAGCTTGATAAAACGGGAACTACCGTAAGGGCCAAAAGAAGTGAACCTGCCATTGCAAAAGATATTGTCACAGCTAGAGGTACAAACATTTTAGCTTCAAGACCTGTTAGGCTGAAAAGCGGTAAAAATACAACGATGATAATGGTTACACCAGAAACGATTGGAACCGAGACTTCATTTACTGCTCTATATATGAGATGGAGTTTACTGACTCCTTTAATTGGATTGCAGAGTTTGGTATAAATGTTCTCGACAACAACAATCGTAGAGTCGATTAAAATACCGATGGCAATTGCAATCCCTCCTAAAGACATTAAGTTAGCGGAAATTTCAAAAACATTCATTAGAATAAAGGTCATAAGTACCGAAAGAGGTAAGTTTAAAGAAACAACCAAAGCACTTCTAAAATTACCTAAAAGTACAATCAGAACGAAAAAGATTAAAATTATTGCTTGAATCAAAGCCGATTCAACAGTCCAAACCGCAGTTTCAACCAGTTCAGTCCGGTCATAGAAAGGTTTGATTGTAACGCCTTTTGGAAGTATTTCTTTCATAGATTCAAGTTTTTTCTTTAATCCTTCAACTGCCTCCCTACTATTGGCTCCCTTCCTTAAGAGAGCGAGGCCAGTTACAATTTCACCTTTAGCATCAGCAGTGACTGCTCCATATCTTGTTACTGAGTTTTCTCTTACTTCGGCAATATCAGAAATCTTAACAGGAGAACCGCCAAGAAGACCTATGGTGATACTCTTAATGTCCTCCATATCTTTGATCTTACCAATAGTACGAACTAGATAGACTTCATCGTTTTTATTAATTCGATCTCCACCCGCATTTCGATTATTATTTTCTAATGCTTCCTCAACATCAGCCAATGTAAGGCCAAATTTTACAAGCAAAGACGGATTAATAACGACTTCATAGGTGAGCACTTCACCTCCTAAAGAGTTAATATCTGCAATACCTTCTACTGTTCTTAGTTGGGGTCTAATCACCCAATCTTGAATCTCTCGAAGCTTTCTATTGGAAT
>CATLVA010000061.1 GCA_950060715.1 uncultured Oligoflexia bacterium
ATTCTGTTGCACCCTCTACTCTTGAGGTTCCAAGAAAGCTATCTAACTCAGAAGTTTCATTTGAGATTTGAGAGTTATACTCTGGAGCTGCTGGAGTAGCTTCTCTTTGAACTTCTCTAACCGTTTCTTCAACTTTTACAGTTGGTTCAGCCATCATAGTTGGTCTTACCTCTGTAGTTGTCGCTGGACGAGTTTCAGTTGCAACATAAGCTGCCTTTGTTTCCCCACCTAGTCCAGTTGCAATAACAGTGATCTTAACTTCATCACACATCTCTTCATCTACAACAGTTCCAAAGATGATTTCTGCGTCTTCGTCTGCTGCTTCCATAATTAGAGTCATCGCCTCATTAGTTTCATGCATTGATAGAGTTGCATTACCAGTGATATTTACGATAATTCCAGTTGCACCGTCGATTGTTATATCTTCAAGAAGTGGAGAACTAATCGCATCAGTTGCCGCTTGAACAGCTCTATCTGAACCAGTAGCAATACCAGTACCCATAAGCGCTAGACCTTTATTGGCCATTACTGTAGAAACATCTGCAAAGTCAGCATTGATGAAACCAGTATTATTGATTAGATCCGAAATACCTTGAACTGCATGAAGAAGTACTTCATCAGCTTTTTTGAAGGTATCTACAAGTGATAAAGATTCACCAGCAATTTGAAGTAGTCTCTGGTTAGGGATCGTAATTAGTGAATCTACACACTCTTCAAGAGTTTTAATTCCAAGATCCGCTTGCTTTTGTCTTTTTCTTCCTTCGAACATAAAAGGCTTAGTCACTACACCAACAGTTAGAGCTCCAAGCTCTTTAGCAAGTTTTGCAATGACAGGTGCAGCTCCTGTTCCAGTTCCACCACCCATTCCGGCAGTAACAAAGACCATGTCTGCACCTTCAATGTATTCAGATAGCTTCTCGTAATCATCGAGAGCTGCTTTTCTTCCAACTTCTGGATTCGCGCCTGCTCCTAGACCTTTTGTTAATTCATTTCCAAGCTGAATTTTAATAGGTGCTAAGTTTGCAGCAAGAGCTTGAGAGTCAGTATTAGCAACGATAAATTCAACACCAGAAAGTCCTGACTTAATCATTGTATTTACGGCGTTACATCCACCGCCTCCGACACCAATAACCTTAATTCTGGCACCCGAGTTATTATCAATATTCTCTGCGACCTCAAACATACATTATCCTCCGATTAAAAAATTTCCTTAAACACGTTTCTTAAGGAGTCACTAAATCTACCAAGTAAATCTACCTCTTCATACTGGGAAATTTTTTGCTTGGTATTTTTGGTAATTTCCTTACCCATATTATTCGATTTAGACTCCAATAGAAGCCCTAGTACTGTTGCAAATTTAGGGTCTTGCATGACCGTTGTCATCCCACCAAAAGCATGAGGGTAACCTACTTTCACAGGTTTACTTAGAAGGTGTTCACCTAAGTCTGATAAATCACGAATAAGTGCACCACCACCAGTTAAAATATAACCACCAGTAATCATTCCTGTTAAGTTTTTATCTTCTATTTGTTTTTTTATAATTTCAAAAAGCTCTTCCGCCCTTGCACCAAGCACTTGAGCAATCTGCCCGAGTTTAACTTCGCGAGGCTTTGATCCTGATAATCCATGAACTGTGATATGAGCAGATTGATTTAAGCTATCTGCTAGCACTGATCCATGATTGATTTTCACTCTCTCTGCTTCGTTGTGCGGGATCTTTAGTGCCACTGCAAGATCATTGGTAAAGTGATTTCCACCAACAGGAATAATCTGGCTATGAATTAAACTTCCATCTTTCCAAACAGCGATATCAGTTGTCCCGCCACCAATATCAATTAGCACAACTCCTAAGTCTTTTTCTTCTTGAGAAAGAACAGATCTAGAACTTGCAATCGGCTGAAGAATGATATCATTCGGTTCAATTCCTGCAGCTTCCACACACTTGATGATGTTTTGAATAAGAGGAGTTTTACCAGTCACGATATGAACATGAGCTTCTAATCTTGATCCACACATACCAATAGGGTTTTTAACCCCAGCAGTGCTATCAACCCTAAACTCTTGAGGGATAACATGTAAAACTTCTCTATCACTTGGGATGAGAACTGCCTTAGCTGCTTCTAGAACTCGATCAACATCGGCTTGAGTGATCTCCTTACCTTTTACAGCGACAACTCCAGAGGAGTTAAAACAATAGATATGATTACCAGCGATACCAACCGTTGCAGCGTGAACGCTATCAATACCGGCCATAAGCTTAGCATCTTCTATTGAGCAATGGATTGATTTTACGGTCTTGTCGATATTAACGACTGCGCCTTTCTTAAGACCGTGACTTGGATGTGAGCCGACGCCAATAATCTCCATTCCCTTGTCCTCAAGGTAACCAATGGTCGTACAGACTTTCGTCGTACCAATATCAAGCGCGACAATAATTTTTTTGTCATTCATGAGAGAGTCCTTTCTCACTGCTTATAAACAGTTACAGAATCATTCTGCTTCTAGGGTCGGCACTTTTTGCACCCTATTAAAAAATTTTAGATGGTGTCTGAGAACTTGACAACAATTTTTTTAAGATTAGTCAGATTAATTACGGCAGGTATTGTTTTCTTCTCTTGCATAAACTTGATTACTGAATCAAGCTTGTCAACTTTTTCACTCCACATATCGGTACCTAAAAAGGCACTTGAGGGCTTTCTACCGAGAGATAGGATGATTGTGAGCTCTCTATTTTCATTTAAAATAACCTCAGAAATATTACGAGTAAATTCTTCTCCAATAATATTAAATAAACTTGTTAATTTTTTTTCTTCACCACTATCTAAAAGTGCGGCTGGATAGGCCATATGCGGTAGAGTGCCTTTTATTTTTTCTTCAGCTCGAAGTAATACTTCGTAGGTCGGATCATAAAGCTCTCCAGAATCAACAAGAACCGCAGTGTAATACTCTTCTCCACCATCCTTGTAAATCTGAACTCTCATAAGAGGTTTAGGACAATTAAAATTTAAATTCAGTGTCTTTAGAAGCGGATCGTAGCCAATTTGGTATGAAGACAAAAAATATTTCTCTTCTAATTTCTCGTCGATGATCTTCTTTTTTACTGCTAATAAAGAATTTTTCTCTTCAAATTTTTTCACTAAATCAAGAGCAAGCTTACCAACAACCTTCGATGGGCATTGACCAAAATCAGTTTTGTAATGAATTCTTTCTTCAAAATATTTTGGCGAGGACACTTTGGCCGCCATAAAAATTGGTAAAAAAGCTAAGAAAAAAGCATGCTTCATAGATAAATGTTAATAGATTTTAACTTCTAATTCAAATTTTTGACCACTACAACGCTCAATCTCTTCTTTTAAACAGCCTACTAGCTCTAAAAAGTCTTCAGATTTTGCACCTGCATGGTTCTCAATAAAATTAGCATGCTTCATAGAAACTGAGATTTCCCCATTTCCAAAACCTTTTAAGCCTAAAGAGTCAATCGTTTGACCAGCTCGAAAGTTTGGATTGTTTTTAAACACACTTCCACAGTTTTTGCTTCCAAGTGGCTGGGTATTTTTTCTATATTGAAGATATTCTTTTATAGTCTGACCTATCGATTTATCCACCCCAAGGTGTCTAATTGTTGCCCCTATGATGATTTCATCGGTTTTTAAAAAGTTGTTATGCCTATAAGAAAAGGATTCACTCCCTACCTTATGAGTATAAATTTCACCATTTGTTTTCAAAATTTGAACTTCTTCAATTAAACTGCCGATTTCACCAAGTGAAGTACCTGCGTTCATGCAAATAGCTCCACCAAGACTTGCAGGAATACCTGTAAAAACCTCCCATCCCTTCAAACCATGTTTAATTGCCGTAGCTGTCAATTGATTCAGGCCAACGGAAGCAGGTAGGACATAACGATCTTGAGCTTTTTGAAGATAAGATTTATCAAAATGAAAATCGAGTTTGATAAAAACTGTTTTGTCTGTGGTGTGAAGTACTTGATTAGCTCCCCAACCCACAATTCTAAAGTTAAATTTTTGTTCTTTGATTTTGGTTAGTAACTTTTTAAGTGCATCAACTGACTTAACCTCAACAAGATCACCTAAGTTGCCTAACTTGATGGTAGTGTACTTTTCAAGATTTACCTGCTCAAACCAAACAAGATCTAGATGTTCAAATCTACAGGGATGCAAGAATACCTCGAATCTCTTTACTGATCGAGCCTGCACCTAAAGTTATCAGAGTTGAGGAGCTACCCTTTAATTCTGCTATAACTTTTTTCGCTTCATTGAAATCGGGTAAATATTCTGCATTATGAAATTTTTCATTTATATTTTTTACCATGATTTCAGCATCAATATATTCAATAGGCTTTTCACTAGCAGCATAAATAGGGCATACATAAACCTTACTCACCCCTCTGAAACAGTTTACAAATTCATTCCAAAACTCTTTTGTTCGCGAATAGCGGTGAGGTTGAAAGATACAAACTCTATTTTTGTCATGGTACTTAGAATTAAACACTTTAAGTATATTTTCTATTTCAGTTGGATGGTGAGCGTAATCATCAATAACTACAAGTTCTTTATCATTTTTCAAATATTCAAAACGACGTCCAACACCTTGAAAAGCTTCAATTCCTTCACAAGCTTTTTCTAACTCAATACCGGCTCTATGAGCAATACTGATTGCCGCTAGAGAGTTCAAAACGTTATATTCACCTGACATGCCAAGATTAATTTTTCGTGAAAAGTTTTGGTGAGTAAATTTATAACTGCATCCAGCTTCAGTGAATTCTAATTCACTTGCTTGATAATCTGCTTCGTGGTGAATACCAAAAGTAACATAAGGTCTTTTAATTTTTTCGATAAGCTTTCTAGAATTTTCGTCATCAATATTTAAAGCGACACATCCATAAAATGGAACTTTATTCGAAAATTCTTGAAAAGCACTAAATATTGCTTCTTCTGTTTTATAATAATCCATATGGTCGTTATCAATATTCGTAATAACACTCATAATCGGATTTAGAAAAAGAAATGATCCGTCAGATTCATCAGCTTCTGCGATTAAAAACTTACTGTCTCCACTTATCGCCTGCCCATCAAGATTTTTTACAATGCCGCCAACGATACAGGTAGGATTTCTTCCGTCTTGTTTAAAGATGGTGGAAAGCATACTTGTTGTCGTCGTTTTCCCATGTGATCCTGCGACAGCTAATCCAAAGCGAAGCCTCATTAACTCCGCTAACATCTCCGCTCTTTTTACGATCGGTATATTTTGATCCATAGCCTTGGATATTTCTGGGTTCTTATTATCAATTGCTGATGAGTAAACTATCAATTGGACATCTTCGATATTCTCGGCACGGTGACCTATGAAAATTTTGGCACCATTTTTTTCAAGATTTTTAACCGTAGCAGACTCGGAAATATCACTTCCACTAACCTTGTAACCTAAACTCAGTAGAACATGAGCAATACCACTCATCCCAATTCCACCAATTCCAATAAAATGTATATGTAAGTCTTTATTTATTCCGAACATAACTTAAGATCTCGTTTTTAATCAATTCTGCAGCTGGAGTTTCAGAGCTAGCTGATACCCGCTCCCAATCCCTCGCATTTCTTAGTCTAATCAGTGCATCGTAAACCTCTTTAGAAAGTTCATCAACTGATTTGTTATAATCCAAGATCTCAACTGGAAAGAGATTTTCTTCCTTTAAATTAAGTGCGTTATAGTACTGATGATTGTCTGTAGCATGAGGGAAAGGAATAATGATTGTCGGTCTTTTCACAACTCGAAGCTCGGATACGGTAGATGCTCCTGATCTAGCTATAATAATATGGCTATTAGCGTACGCCTGCTGCATATCATCAATATATTCCAATTGTTCATAGGCGATACCTTCAGGTACTTGAATATTCTTAAGCCCGTCTTTTCCAACCTGATGAACAATCTTAACGGGAAATTCAAACCCTCGCTCAATTATTTGAAAAATCACTTCGTTAATTTGAGCTGCACCTAGGCTTCCACCAAAAACCAAAATATTTAATGTGTTGGACTCCAAAGTTTTTGGAAACTGAATTTCACGCCTAATAGGATTTCCGACTACGCGAATTTTCTTATCTGTAGCCTCAAGTCCTTTGGTGTTTTTAAAATTTAAAAAAATCAGATTGGCGACTTTCGCCAGTAATCTATTTGTCAGTCCCATGACCGCATTTTGCTCAATGATAAAGATGGGAATTAATAAAAGTTTGGCTGCCATCAGAGTTGGTCCACAAACGTATCCTCCCGCACCTATAACTGCTTTAGGTCTGTTTGTTAAAAACTTCCAATAGAGCTGAAAAAATGAATAGAAGTTTTTTAAAAGATTGAGACTAAGTTTTATGGGATTTTTAGTTCTTAACGGTTGGCTTTTAATATGAGTTACATCCACATTTACAAAAAGCTTAATGTCTAAATAGCGCAACCCCGACACATAATGGACATCAAAGTCAGAGGAAAACTCCTCACCCACGCTTAAAGCTGCATTGATATGCCCACCAGTTCCCCCAGCAGCGATATAGACCTTTTCCATTAAACGGCTCCGCTATTTGGTGCCTGATCAAACATTTGAGATTTTTCACTAATTGCTGAAAATATCATTCCGATAACCCAGATATTACAAATAAATGAAGTTCCTCCATATGAGATAAATGGCAGATTTAAACCTTTTGTCGGAAGTAGGCCCAAAACAACACCCATATTTAAGAAAGCTTGTATTGAAATCGCAAAAATTAAACAAGCAACGATTTGTTGGTTTATTTTACTTTTGGTCGCAAGTGCTAGTTTAAATCCCAAGAAGGTGAAACCTAGAAATAACATCACCACGCAAAGAACACCAAAAAGCCCCAACTCTTCACCTAGTACACTCAAGATAAAGTCATTGTGAGCCTCTGGCAGATAAAAAAGTTTTTCGTTACTATTTCCAATACCCTGACCAAAGACATGTCCATTGGCAAAAGCAAGGTAACTTTGAATGATTTGAAAGCCGCTATTTTGAGGATCTTTCCAAGGGTCTAAAAATACCATTAGCCTTCTTACCCTATAAGGTGCTGCAAATAACATAACCAAAACACCGCTGTTAACAATAACTAATCCGCCATAAAAAAGCTTACGTGGAAAATCTGAAATAAATGCGGCAAAACAAACAATGATCGCGATAATACTAAAGGATCCAAAATCTGGTTGGGCCAATAATAAAAGCATTGGCACAATAAAATGCAAACTATTAAGAAACTTCTCTTTTGTTGAATAAAAATCAAAGCGATTGAAATAATAAATGGCAGTTAAGCAGGCCGTGTATTTCATCATCTCACCTGGTTGGAAATTAAATCCAATAATATTTAACCAACGCTGAGAACCTTTAATGGATATACCTAGTGGTGTGTGAGTGAGAAAAATTAAAAACGTAACGACACCGTTAAAGAGGTAGATATTTCTGAACCAAAACGACATCTTGGTTTTACTTGCAACTAAAGCGACTCCGGCGCCTAAAACCAGA
>CATLVA010000062.1 GCA_950060715.1 uncultured Oligoflexia bacterium
TCACCAAGTTTAGAAAATCTCTCTAAAGAAGCTTCAAATGAATCTTTAAGACCAAGCTTTAAGAATGAATCTGTTACAATAAAGTTCGTATAAGGATTCTTATTTACTCTTGAAGAATATCTCTCCTTGTATGTTTCCCAAACCTTTACTGCTTTAGCGTAATCACCTTTAAGGTACGAATCTTTAATTAATCCTAGAACTACCTCAGCTCCATCACCAATAAAAACCTTCTGATCAACACTTCTAAAAGTTTCAACTGGGATTGTACTTAAATAAGCAAGAGCATCGTTATACTCACCTTGAGCGATATAGCTTCTTAGTCTAGTTAGCCATAATAGTTTTTGAATATCCGCTTCGATAGCTTTCTTTTCACTTGGATCAGCGTCTAGAAAAACTACAGTCTCAATATCGTCTTTTTCAAGATTGATTTTTCTCGCGACTCTATAACCGACATAACGAATTTTAGCTTCGTAACGAATAGTCATATCACTCGATTTATTAATCGCGTCTTCATAAAGCTTTAAAGTTAGCTTCGGATCTTTATCTAGCATATCAAAACACATGGCCAGTCTTAGTCTTGCCTGTGAAGACTGAGTCATAAAAGAGTAGTTTGAAATAAACTCATCTAAGTGTTTTGCGGCCATCTTATAGTCTGAGTTTCTAAAATAGCTCTCAGCCAAATTGAAAAGAATTGAAGGATGAACTGGCTTTGATAAAGAAGCTCCTTCACGCTTATAATTTTTAATAACTTCTGATGTTCTGCCTTGAAGAAGATTTACATAATCAATATAAGCTAGTCCCTCTTGAGCAGGAAGAAGCCTTTTAACAACTTTATTACCAAGGAAATCTTTAATTTTTTCAATTTGCTTTAAGTTTGCAAGGCTATTTAAAATAACTCTTGAACTTAGTACCACATTATCATCATCGAATGCCTCGGAAGCTTCTACATAAAGTTTTTTAGAGAAGTTAAGTGCCTTGATATAATCATTTTCATTTCTCGCGTCCTGAATTAAAAAACGAAGTGCTGCTGCTTTAAGCGTATAATTTTGTGAACTATCCACAAGATTTTCTAAGATATTTTTTGCAGCTGCTCTAATACCTTTTTTGGAGAATTCTTCAGGAGGAACAATCTCTCCCGCTTCATCAATCTTACTTTCATATTTTGGAGTGACTTTATTATTAATAGTGTTTTTTGCAAGTGACACTGCCTTCATAAAATCATTAACGTCTTGAAACTGAGACTTCGTTCCATACTTCTTTTCAAATAGCCCTATAGAGCGAGTCATGAGACCCCACTCTTGATTCTTATAAAAATTGATCGAAAGCTGCATATGCGCTTGCTTAGGATCATCCAAATCTTTCATATCTTTCACTTCATACAAGAAGTCTGGAGCTTTTCTCGCAAGGTCAATATCCTCTTTCAAAGGAGGAATTAGAGCTGGATAGTCCCACACAAAAGCTGCTCCATAACGGAAATCTCTATACCCATTCTTTTGAGCTGCTTCTATCTGCTGTGGATCAATCACTTTAAAAGCATTGTTCTTTTTAGGAGCGAGAACTTTTTCTGCTTTTTGTTTCTTCACTACTTTAGGAGTTACTTTCTTTGCGACTTTAATTTTTACAGGAGTTGGATTAACTGATGCTGATTTAGTTTGCACCATATCTTTATTGATCCAAAAATCGAGGATGAATTGATTTGAATCTTGCTTATAAAAATTAAACAATTCAACCGACGGATCTTTCAAAGAGATCTCTAATTTATAAGGTGCACCAGCTCTTGCTGGCTGAACATAATTATAATTTGCATGATAATTAGTCACTTTGTTTAATTTTGTCACTTCTTCAGAAAGCTTCAAAAAGAAGTCTGGATCGAGAGTTTGAATAGTCACTGTCGTTCCAGATTTTGAAATTTTGATCTGTTCTTTTTGAGAATCAATTGTCCAACGAAGATGTGTTTTTTGATCAGCTTGAGATACAACAGGAAACGCTTGCCCTGAGATGAGCAAAGAGATAGTGAAAAATGTCAAAATTTTGAATACTGACTTCACTGAAAAACTTCCTGTTTTTAACTTAACGCAGTTTAACATCCTATCAAACTGCCCTTCTGTTAATATTGTACACTAGTTTGGAACTGAAAAAAGGAAAATTTTACTCTACGGCAACTTTTTTCCAGTTAATTTTTTGACAGTAAATTTAAATTGTTGAAAACTCGCGAATTTCAGACTCTTAGGCTCAGCTATAATGGTCTTATCCGACCAAGTCTATCCTCTACTACCAGGCCTTTAGAGGTTCTTAAAAGTTTCAGCGACTCACATAAATTATTCTTCTCAAATTCTGAAACGTCCTCTCTTTGAAGAGAGGTAAGTGGGAGACGGCGACCAAAATCCAAAACTTCTAATTCAAATTCAGAAAAGAAGTGCAAATCACTATTTGAGGCATCAATCAGCCAGGTCACTTCTTCTTTTAGAATCTGATGCTGATACTTATATGACAGGTAAACTTCATCTCCCCACTTCTCTAGTAGGTTGTTGATCAAGCTATCCGCCCAATGAGGACTAAATTTATACTTCTTGATCTTATCTTCGTGACGAGGAAGACTACAAGTAAACTCTCCCACTTCAGTTAGAAAACTTAGATGACTTAAAAAGGGAATCATATCACCATGAGATTCAGTGACATAGAAAGTGAACTCTCTATTATATGTTTTGAGTTTTTTAAAGAGCTTTAAAAACATGGGGTTTTTTGGGAAATACAGGTAGAAAGCATCAAACTTGGATAAATCAATTTCTAGTATATCAGCTTGAATAAAATAATTTTTTGAAATACCTAGTTTTTCACAGGAATTCCAAGCGGCTTGAATGCGCTCTTGTGATAGTTCTACGCTATAGACGTTTTCAAAATTGAGCTGGCTGGCCAGAAAGCTTCCTCTTCCATAACCTGCCCCCAGATCACAAAGAACATGATCCTCTTTTAGATCCATAATAACTTGGTAATAGTCGTTATAACTTGTTTGAAGTGCTTCAAGCTCAATATCAGGATAGAGATGAGGTCCAAGCTCCGTGATTTGATTTTGATTTGGAAGCATAAAAAAAGCGTCCCATTTCTGGTCCGCTTTTATAACTTCTTGATAATTTTTAAATTGATACGGCCTAAAGACTTCCATCGATTTGCAGTGATTTCTTTTTCATTTTTTCGATTAAAGTCGTTCTATTTAAATTCAAAAGCTTTGAAGCTTGATTCTTATTACCTTTAGTAATCGAGATCGCTTGCATAATTAATGAATCCTCAATATCGGATAAGATCTTTTTTAAATCAACTCCATCTTCTGGAAGCTCAAAGATCTGCTTATACTGATCAGACTTAAGTGGGTTATGTCTAAATACTTTTGCCGGCAAGTCTTGAGGAATAATCTCATTACCACCTCGAAGAATAACTAGTCTTTCGATAATATTTTCTAGCTCTCTAACGTTTCCAGGCCAATCATAATGAACTAGCATTTCCATCGCTTCAGGCGAGAAGCTAATAGCGTTTGATCTATCAGCGCTTACATATCTACTGACGAAGTACCCTATCAAAAGAGGGATATCATCTCTTCTCTCTTTCAGTGAAGGAATTCTTATTGGGATAACATTTAATCTATAATAAAGATCTTCTCTGAATGTCGAAGCTTCTACCATATCCTCAAGATTTCTATGGGTAGCAGCAATAACTCTCGTATCAATATCGATCGTCGTATTTGACCCAACAGGCTCGATTGTTTGGTTTTGAAGCACTCTTAGTAGTTTCACCTGTAAAAGTTGGGGCATATCACCGATCTCATCTAAAAAGATCGTCCCTTTATCTGCAACTTCAAAACGTCCTTTTCTATTAGAGATAGCACCAGTAAATGAACCTTTCATATGACCAAAAAGTTCACTCTCAAGTAGCTCCCCTGGAATCGCTCCACAGTTAACAGAAACTCTATTCGCTTTAGCTCGATGAGACATCTGGTGAATGGCACTTGCAACTAACTCTTTTCCAGTACCTGATGGCCCCGTGATAAGGACAGTAGATTCGGTGAGGGCCACTTTCTTAATACGCTCAAAAACTTCTTTCATGACCTTTGATCTTCCGATCATGCCACAAAACATATCTTCTTCTTGAGGATACTCCATCTCAACAGAGTTCTCAGAGAGACTCTTTAGTGACCTACGTCCAGCTTGTGATTGAACCTTAATACCTAATTTCTCTGAAATTGATTGAATAACCAGACTCTTTAAATTCTCTAATTCAAATGGCTTGGTTAAATAATGAAACACACCTTTTTTAGTAGCTGCAATTGCATTCTCAATAGAAGCAAAACCTGTCATCGCAATAGAGACAAAATTAAAACCTCTATCTTTTAAGGTATCTATTAAGTAAAGGCCGTCCGCTCCCTGCTCTAAACTTATATCTGTTATTAAACAGAAAGGAGCCGAGCGATTAGGCTGGGACATGAGGTGATTTATACATTCAAGAGCACTGGTAAAAAGCTCTATTTCACATTTTAAAGTTTTGCTTAAATACTTCTTTATGCTCAAACCAAAAACCTTATCATCTTCTACGATATAGATTTGAGGATTCAAACCAAAAGACTCTAGCTCATCTTGAGCAAGCTCTGATTGGTTGTAGGCATTTTGTAGAAAGTTCAAGTCGTCCATGCAACTTCTCCTTAAATATCTCTACTGAAATGCTAGCCTATTGCCCCTATGGGTGTCAATTTTTAGACAGGGAGAAAAACTTTCTATTACTTACTGCAAAAAAATATAATTTATTGAAATCATTAACGTGTGTAGAACCAAACAATGTCTTTAACCAGATCAACAGACTTCTCAGGACCACCAGCAATCCAATAGAAAACCGTCGCTACCAGTGCAAAAGAGGTGACAATACCAAACCCCATCATCTTCTTCTTCTTCTTTCTTACCCAGTACAAATAGGTAAACTCTCCCCCGATTAAAAAAGTGGGAATACTCCAAAAAGGGGTGAATCGAACGAGAAAGTAGATCATTTCCATAAAGACTATTTTACTGGAAGTCGGATAAAAAAAAAGCCTCTAAATGAGGCTTTCTTTATTTTATTAGAATCTTGATTTTAATTCGTCTAAGTAGTCCAGACGCTCCCAAGTGAAGCCTTCCTTACTGTCTCTTCCAAAATGCCCATAAGCAGCTGTTTCACGGTAAATAGGTCTTAATAGATCTAGTCTTTGAACGATCGCCTTAGGTCTCATATCAAAAATATCATTTACTGCAGCTGTTATTGCATCCTGATCTACTTTATTTGTACCAAAAGTATCTACTAAGAATGACATTGGCTTAGAAACACCAATCGCATAAGCAACTTGAACGAGTGCTCTATCCGCAAGTCCAGCAGCAACTACATGCTTTGCTACTTGTCTAGCAGCATAAGCCGCAGACCTATCAACCTTTGAAGGATCTTTTCCAGAGAATGCTCCCCCACCGTGTGCACCGTGCCCACCGTAAGTATCAACGATAATCTTTCTACCGGTTAATCCAACATCTCCCATTGGCCCACCAATAACAAATTTACCAGTTGGGTTAATATAAAATTTTGTATCATTATCAATTAGATCTGCAGGAACTGTTTTATTGATAACCTCTTCACGAATTGCTTCGTGTAACTGCTTTTGAGTAAGGCTTTCAGCGTGCTGAGTAGAAACAACAACTGAGTCGATTCTCTTTAAAACACCTTCAACATATTGAGCTGAAACTTGTGTTTTCCCATCGGCACGTAAACCAGGAACAATATTTTCGTGACGAACAACTGACAATCTCTTTGCTAGTTTATGAGAAAGATCAATTGTCATAGGCATTAGTGAATCAGTTTCATTGATCGCATATCCAAACATAATCCCTTGATCACCAGCACCTTGATCCAGGTCAACACCTTGACCTTCGTTAACACCCTGTGCAATATCTGGAGATTGTTTATCTAGAGCTACGTTAACTCCACAAGTATTAGCGTCAAAACCTTTATCTGAATGATCATAACCAATTCTTCTAACTGTCTCTCTCGCTACTTCGTGATAGTCGATTTGAGCTGATGTTGTAATTTCACCTGCAACTTGGATTAAACCTGTCGTGATTAGAGTTTCACAAGCAACACGAGATCTAGGGTCCTGCTTAAGTAGTTCATCTAAGATTGAATCAGAAATTTGATCTGCAATTTTATCAGGATGTCCCTCAGTTACAGACTCAGAAGTAAAAATAAAGTTTTTAAGCATTATTGGCTCCTAGGTAATTTAAATCTAACGATTCTTATACAACCTTTGAAACTTGCTTACAAATCTTTCTTTACAAAATACTTAAAAAGATGGGGGTTTCTATAGTCATAGAACACCGGTTTTCCCTTTACCCATCGCATTGAATAAATGGTGTCTTTAATTCTTACCACTGTATAGTCTATGCCCTTAACATCTTCGAAGTTATAGAGGTATTCATAATCGTTGGCATGATAGTAGAAGGCCAGGCGTCTTTGTTTACTAGACTCATAGCCTACAAGCTCCGGAAGCCTTTCGTAGTCGTGCCAAACCGTGGACATATCAATCTTCCCAAACATTGAAATACGAGAAAAATACCTCAACGCCTTGAATTCTCCATCGTGCGACTTAATTGCCTTAAGAGCTATTTTTAAATTTTCCTTACGAATCGCCTTACCTCGACTGCTCATATCAGGACAAAAAATCTCTGATACGGCTGGAATATAATGATAAGTGAAGGAGAATTCCCCTACTTTAAACAGTACATTGAGCCAATACTCCTCATCAGTATCGATCTCTTTATCTAGGTACTTCACTAAAAGCTGATCATCCTCAAGTTGGTTATAAAAATTGTCATGAAAACGATTGAGGACAACTTTTGCAACGGCAGTTCTCTCTAGTCCAAAACGGCCATCAAGCACTCCAACCTCATTCACGAGAATGGTCTCTAAAGAATAAAGAGCTTTAAAAAGTTCTGATTTTTTTACCCAATATTCGTAAACCTCAGCCTGTTTTTTATAAACAAACTCTCGTAGTTTTTCCGTGGCCATATTTTCTTTTGCGATTAGAAAATCGGCCTTTTTCTGATTCTGCTTTTGTACAATTTCATTATAAAACTTGAAATTATCTAGGGCGCGTTGATGCCATTCTTCCAGTCTTGCTACATGTTGTTTATAGCCTAAGCGAAATAAGCGCTTTAAATTTTTCTCTACCCAGTACAGATCGTAACGAACATCTTCAGATAGAAAATCACCTTCTCGCTGCAGCTGTTGATACAGATTATCCAGCGTAGAGCGAACATATTTATCTGGATATGTTCTATTAGGATTTAGCGCTCCATCCTCAACAATTTTACGGTAAAAAAAGATTCGATTCGCTTCCTTTTTTTCTTTTTCGTTATCCTTCACTTTTTCATAACTTGCCCTCAAAGCAAGAAAATCATTTGGATACTTATAACTCTTCATA
>CATLVA010000063.1 GCA_950060715.1 uncultured Oligoflexia bacterium
ACTTACTGTTCGGCTAAACCAAGTTGTTGGCTCTTCCACAAATTGATATTTCCAAGAACCATCCACTAAATTTACCACATGTTTTTCTGCTGGATTTTTAGAAAAAACAAACTTGAAAAGATCGCCTTGAGCGTTAAAAGAAGCCTTCAGCTTATCGCCTACTTTTAATTTAGAGAACTCAACTTCATCTCTGAGGGCGTTTATGATTTGCAGTGCTAGCTCGTTTTCAATCGAGACAGATTTCAAAGCTTGAAATAGACCTTGTCCTGCTTTGACCTCACCCATAACAACTCTTTGCTGCTGTCTAGTGAAGCTTGGTTTTTTGAGAGGGATATACGCATTAACTGCGAACGAGAACAAACTAACAGATAAAATAATAAATTTTGGCATATGAGATATCATACAAAACTTATCGTGGATTTTCTAATTGAACTTGAGTTTTCGAGAGGATTTCCGAGGGTATTAATAAGGTTTTAAAGGACCCCATAATTGATGTTATGAGGTCCTCAATATAATTAATCGATTACGATTTTATTTCCTGAAGTGATTAGGTAGCCGCTGATCACATCACCAACTTCAACATTGCAATCATGTCCATTTACTAATGGAAAGTCGATTCCTTTGGCAACTACTTCTGATTGAGTCAGTGGGCATCGAATATGCTCACTAAAATGAGAAATAGACTCCTCTGAAACATAAGCTTTACAGTAATGCATAGAATCTGTTTCTACACTTGTTACTACCATAGACACTTGAGCCTCATTTTGAGTACAAGAGAATGCTTGGAAAGATAAAACTGAAAATAATGCGACAAAAAGAATTTGAATTTTCATAACGGCCCCCAAATTGATAAATTCGCCACTTTTTAGCATACAAATCACGTAAAGTAAGTACTAAGTAAAATTTACTCAGGGGCTGCAACCGTAAGAAATATTCGTGGCACAGTGAATTCCTCCGTTTAACTCATGAACAAACTTACCGTCCGCATAAATAACTTCATAAGAGAAATTCTTCAAAACAGCTTCTATCGATTTCTGAAAAGGTAAAAATTCCTGTTTCGCTAAGATCAGCTTAGGATAAAAGAAAATATTATTTACGCTGTTTGGATTCAATGCAACTGCTCTGTCGTTGTATGTTCCATAAACGGAAAAAGTATTTACGGGGATAAAAAGCTGTGGAAATCTCTCTATAGACAATTTACAACCATGGAGCTTTTCAAACGCAGCTTCAATTTTCTGAACACTTCCTTCTATGTTCATTTGATACACATTATTTGCATTTCTTAACTCTATACATTCTTTGGTCTTAAAGTTTTTAGGATACAAACATTGATGCCTAACCGGCCAAACATTATAGTCATCGTAGTAGCCTTCAAAGCGACTTTTTTCTTCTTTCAGGTCTTTTGGTAGACCATCTAGAACTTCATAGGCTCTACCAGGAGACGCAACCAATAATGTTTGCTCACAAGCCTTTGCCTCCTTTTTATTTGGAAGAGTTGTAAAGAGCTCATCGACATGACCTGTCTCTAACCAGTTCACATCGACCTCTACTAATTCCTGAGAGGTTATATTTTGAATGATATCAAAGGATTCATTTGAGAGGTTGTTACCAACGAGAAGAATTTTCTCTGAGATGGCTTCGATATTTCCGCCGTAATCACCATTGCCGGGCATATCCTCTTGTGTGTAATCTCTTTGCTCAATAATTTGTTTTTGACAAGATAGGGCAACCGAGACAGGAATGGACTCTCCTTCTCTACCAGCATAAGGAAGGTCAACAATTTTTGAAAAGCCCGTTTTCGTGTCGAATAGGATTTCCATATAGTCTTGTGCCCAAACGGTTTCATTTGAAGTGGTTGGAATCAAATTGATGAAATCAAAGTTTTTATGATCAAAATATTTTTGCAAAGCTTTGTGTGCCTCTATATCTTCTGTTCTCGGCACCAAAATATTAATCATAGGTTTAAATTCTAAAGATTGCACCTGATCAATAATAAGCTTTAAAAACTCTGTATGAACTTCGTCTGATGAATAACCAATATAAAGAGAGCGTGCAGGGTAAGTTCTGGGAAGAAATAATTTAGTATCAGGTTTGGGACAGCTTCTAATCTCTTCTTTATTTTCACAAAGAGCATGAGCTGGTTTTTCGCTCGCACCAAATTTAAAACAACTCACACATACAATAAGAAGTAATATTAATTTCAAGTTTTCCCTACCCTAATAAATGGATAATCCCGTTTTATTTGTAAATAACTCTAAGGCCCTAATCCCCGCAAATGAATTACCATTGTCATCAAGACATGGAGACCAAACAGCAATCGACATTTCACCAGGAATCACGCCTACTACTGCTCCCCCCACACCACTCTTTGCAGGTAGTCCTACTCGATATGCAAAATCACCAACACTATTGTAAAGACCTGAAGTCATCATTATGGCATTTATATGTTTAGTTTGTGATTGAGTTAGAATTTTATTTCCTGTCCAAGGATTTTTTCCTGCCTGGCTGAAAAGTCTGAAAGATCTTGCCAAATCCACACAAGACATATCGATTGAGCAATGGGCGGTGTATAGTTTAACAAGCTCTTGAACTTCTGAGTCTATATTACCAAAAGACTTCATAAAATATGAGAGAGCATAATTAACATTGGCCGTAGCAAGCTCAGAATCCATAACTTTATGGTTTACCTCTATATTAGGATTCCCACTCCACTCTCGAATGGACTCTAGAATAACCTCAAGAGGGTCCCCATATAGAGACATTAATATATCAGCAATGACAAGGGCTCCAGCATTGATAAAAGGATTACGAGGTATTCCTTTCTCATTTTCTAGCAAGATCAAAGAATTGAATTTTGACCCCGAAGGTTCCTTACCAACCCTTTTCCATAATTTTTCACCAAGCTCTTCATAGGCCAGTGCAAACGTAAAAACTTTAGATACACTTTGAATAGAAATATATTTTTCAGCTGACCCGATAATATACTCGTCACCGGAATTGGTACAAACGGCCATACCAAACTGTCCAGGTGTGACTCGAGCAAGTTCAGGGATATAGGATGCGACTTTGCCCACCTCTAAGCTTGGAGCTATCTCCGCATAAATTTCTTCTAGAACCTCTTTTATATTTACTTCCACTATTTACTATTCCTTAAATGCAAATTCTTTTAAAACATTGATCGAAACGATGGCCAGGGTCTCTTCATGAGTTGACTCTAGCACTATGGGACAGGCCATGCCGGCATTGTAGGCTTCAACCCATCGTCCCGCACAAAGGCACCAATGGTCGCCAGCTTTTAGTCCTGGAAAAAAACTAGTTGGAGTACTTAAATCATTTCCTCTGGATTTCGAAAATGCGAGAAATTCATCATTCATTACTGCGCAAACAGTATGTATGCCTTGATCATCATGGTCAGTTTTACAATAACCATCTCTAAACCAGCCAGTCATGGGCTCACAACTACAAATTTTTAAATCAGTCCCTAGAACATTCTTTTCCATAGACTCTATTCTACTCTAATTATGGATTTTGGATAGTCTCAATAAATTGAATTATATGGCGAGCACTATAGGGTGCGAGATCTCCTAGAATTGGATCCATATGACCGGCTTCTGGCAAGATTAATATCGTGGCATTTTGTGAAATTGCTTCCCGTTGCACATATTCTCCCCACGCAATCGAGTCATTTGACCCCGCAATAAAACTTTGAGGCACTAAGCTTTGAGAAGTAAAAAAAATGTCTTCAAAGCTGACTTGACCGTCGGAAGTGGATAGTATTTCCCCACGCTCACTGAGTTGATCTAAAATGGCCTGAGGAGTTGTTCCGATCCCATAACGAAAAAATCGTCCATAACTATATTTTGAAAATCGTTGATACTTTGGATTAAATGCGGCTTCCATAAAATCAGTAAAAAGTGGAAGCCTCAGGGACAAGGAATTAATTTCAAAAGCTCTAACCAATAATTCATCAAACCTTAAACGCCCCGAATTTATTATCTTTGATAAATCCGCGGTAAAAAATAAGGGCCTTGTTGGAAGTTGGGCAAAAAATGGCAAAAACCATTTTCCACCTTCAGTAAAATAGCCGTTAGGAGCAGCTATTGGTATAGCACCAAGGATTCTACTTGAAGCTTTCTGCTTTTGGTATTCACTAATTATAAAGCCTTCTTCTGTTTCAAACAGTCCCTGAATATATAATTTAATGGCAAGTCCCCCAAGAGAATGACCCGCCACAAACATTTTCTTTTCAGTTCTTAAATAAACATAGTCTGTTAACTCTTCTATCGTCTTAGGGATATCGTCTAGGTTTCTTTCTGCATTTGTGAGCCAACCAAAGGCCCAAACATCAAATCCCGCTCGATATAAGACAGGTGCTATATCCATCCAATTATGAGCATTAGCGCCAATCCCATGAAATAAAACGATAGGAGTTGCTCCTTCATTCTTTAAACGAACCAGAGGATAACTATAACGAGAACTTTTCGAAGTTTTAACCTGAGTATGCTCTGCTTGCACCCATTCTTTAGGGACCAAAGACGCCCAAAGATTAGTAGAAATAAATAACAAAAGGATAATAAGTATTCTCATCCCCCTCTCTTAGCGGGCCATCACCTTGTAGACAAGCTTGTTGTAAAATTTAATAGGTTTAGGACACTCGATTTTCGCCAACTATTTTTGGCTCGTTTTTTTACCAATGCAAGTATTTTCAATGTGTTAGATGCCAAATATTTTAAAATTTTGCGTTAAAACTTACAATAAACGAATGAAGCTTATAGTTTTACTTATCCTATTCATCCAATCAGCATTCGCTGAGTCTCTCTTTGAGAATCGGTGTAATGACTTTAAAGATATTAAGTTTCAAGCGGAAGAATGCTTTAAGTCTATCGAGGCCATACTTCCACTTAAAATAGAAACCCTATCCGGGAGAGAACAGTCGCCGGGCTATATTCGAGAGTTAATTCTATACAAGGAACTCGAAACTGCTAACAACGAACTCACATCTCGAAGAGAAACTTGGGGTAACTTCAAAAGGTATTTAGAAGGAACAGAAATACCTCACAAGGAAATTCAGGAATATCAAAAACTTTTTCAAGCTATGCTGGGTGAGCTCGAATTAATCCAAGAAGCCTATGATGCACATAAGACTTTCAAAGCAAAGCTAGACTATTGCTACCTACATAGATGTAGTATTGCGTGGCAACTTGAACTCGAAGACCGAGTCAAAGCTCTAGAAAAACATTATCACAAACAATTGGCTGATAATCCACTTTGGGTTTCTGAAGGGCTAGAAGAATTTCTTGATAAGCCAGCTGAATCAAGATCTCCAAGCCTCTACTTAAAAAATACTCTCGCGCAAGGCTTCCAAAGAGATGATGAATTGGCCCGTGGTTTGCAGGACATACTAGCTAGTATTCAAAAAGGAACACAAGACGTTTCATCTTCCAATGGCTTTTCGCTAACTTCAAGAGAGAACTTGTTTATTAATAATCAGGCGATCGACTTCGCTCTAAATATGAGTTTAAGATCTTGGGAAGGTCGCTCTGAAATAGAAAAAAAGATACTATGCGATTATATTGCCAGCAGAACTAATATTGAAGATATTAAATCCAACATCAGGACCGGTGGGAATATAACTTTTACTGCGATGAGTTTCCTTCCTCTGATCCGGGCTCCAAAAACTCTTCTCTCTTCATCTCAAGTGATGTCGATGTTTGGAAGAATCGGTTTAGTAGGATCTCTTGCAACTGAAACCCTAGAAAATAAAGCTGAATGTGCTGCTCAGAATGCAGCTTTCTTAGACTCTTTAACTTCAGAATCTTATAAAGCATGGAAGGCTTGTAATAAGAAAACTGATTTTTTAGAAACAGCAACTTTCATCAGTGCCTTACCAATAGAGCTATTCTCGTGGCTTCCAAAAGCATTTAAAAAAATTGGAGACATGGTTAAGCCAGGACTCGGTCCATCTTACATTTCTCAAACAGCGACCAGGACAGAAGCAATTGTTGAGCACCATGCAAGACATTTTGACTTAGGAGGAGTCAACGCGTTTAATATCCGTCAAGGTGACTATACCTATATATACGGAAACCTAGGTAAACTTTCTGACGATACGATTAATAATATCTCAATCATCTCTGATAACTATCTAGATTATGTTGGAAATATATACGTCAATAAATTAAAACTTTTACCTGAAGACAAAATTCAATCCTTTATTAGAACCTCTAAGGAATATAAAGATAGAACAAAGTTAATTGTACTAAAAAAGAAAGCTCCAACAGAAAATAACCCAGACTCTGAAACTATCGTTGGAGGTGTTGCAGCAGTAGAATCAAGAAACTCGTTTCAACCTCTGCCTCTTGAGAGGTCTACTGGAATTACTTTACCACGAACAGAAGGTAGTACGATTGTCGAAATCACAAGACTTGTATCTACTGAACCAAAAGTAAGCCATATGGAAGAACTCCTAAAGCAAATTTCAGCATTATCAACTGCTGGTAATAATGTAAGTGATTTTTATGTTTATACATCTGGTGTGCATATGAAACTATATCAACGCCTATTTAAAAAATACAAAATTAAAGTAGACACAGTCGAGACGAGAAACCCTGAAGAGATCATATACCGAATAGATGCGTCTCAAGTTGAAAGGGCGCTTGTGCTCTAGAAAAAACATTGTTCCTGGTGACAACAGCATGGTTTAATTCGAGAATTAGTGTTCTTTAAATCGCATTTTTTTAACTATTTGATACCTCATGCCCATGGAGGGTCCTTCCTGAGACAAAATCTAAACTAGAGCGGGTCCTAACAAAACTCTTCAAGCAAGCAAGGCAGCGAAAATATTGGTAATCATCTTAGAGATATGTAAGTTTTACTACCAGCTAGGATAGAATTCATTTACGCGCTAGCATATCCATATGTACAATTTTATTGATGCAAATATCTGCCCGGAAATGCTAGATAAGGAACCTTTTCTCGCTACCCATACTCTTCTAGGTGAAGAGGTTCTCTCTATTGAATCTCTTGCGCAAATACTTCCTCGTCTACCTAAAGAACAAGTTATGTTCTCACAAGGTTTAAATGATCTAAATGAGAATTTTGATCGTGCCCATATCGATAGAAAAAATCATATGAGCTTAAAAGATACTATTGAAAAGCTCAAGACTCACTCATCTTATATAATGGTAAGAAGTCCGGAGACGTCTCCTGAATTTAAAAATGTTTTCGATAAATTAAAGGAAGATATTTCCCAACTATGCTTAAAAAAAGGCATCGGTTCTGAGATATTTGATCCAATGCTATACCTATTTATTTCTTCTCCTGGTGCAAAAACACCTTTTCATATTGACCGCTATTCAACCCTATTGTTTCAATTAAGAGGTACGAAAACTGTAGCAATTTATGATCAATTTAATGAAGATATTGTTTCGGCAAAAGTGAGGGAGAATTTTGTTGATTATGGAC
>CATLVA010000064.1 GCA_950060715.1 uncultured Oligoflexia bacterium
CGAAGTTACCACTTTCAAAGCGTACTCTAATGTCTAGGTTTTCGATTGCCTTCTGAGAGCAAATATTGAGGACCTGCTCGCGAAAGCAGTTTCCTTTGTTGAGGAGCCAGATTTCATTTAAATCAAGCTCATCTTGGGTAACTTCTTTTTTCTTTGCTAAAGAATTTTTAGGATTAACAAAAAGATAAAATGGTTCATAGTAAAGTGGACGCTCTTCAATGGTCGCCTCTGAAAGTGGAGTCACTAACAACGCTGCATCGATAATATCTTTTTTCAGCATTACAATAATGTCTTCTGTTTTCGCTTCAGTAATCTGCAGGTTAACTTTTGGATAGGCCTTCACAAAATTTTGAACAAACATGGGAAGGATGAACGGTGAAAGAGTCGGAATGACTGCAAGTTTAAATTCACCGCTAAGTTCGTTACTTCTTTCAGCAAGAAGTGAATAAAGTCGCTTTTGCTCCTTGATAATCCTTTCTGCTTGATTAATGACCACTAAACCATCCTCTGTCGTCGCAATCGGAGTTTTTGAGCGGTCGAATATTGTCACTTGTAGTTCGTCTTCGAGCTTCTGGATCTGCATACTAAGTGTTGGCTGAGTCACAAAACAGGACTCAGCAGCTTTGCCGAAGTGGCGATATTCGTGAACGGCTAAAATATATTCCAATTGAGTTAGTGTCATATTTTCATATTAGTGCATAAAGGAGATTCAGTCTAAATTTAATATGTTAAACTGAGAGGATGGAATCATATTTATATGCTCTTGGTGCAAACCTATCATTTGCCCTCGGGTCGATATTTTTTACGCACTACGCCCGACGCTTTTCTTCAATTTGGATGAATACTTATAAGGCTTCTGTGGCGGCTGTACTCTTTCTATTGACGGTTTTAATCAGCACTGGGTTTCATCCGATTACTGGCGTGAATTTTGGTATTTTTTTTGTTTCTGGATTTATCGCGCTTGGGCTGGGCGATATTTTTCTTATCAATGCCTTCTCTATGATTGGACCTGGAAGGTCTATGGTCCTTTTCGGTTTTCACCCGATGATAGTTGGAATTCTTTCCTACTTTATTTTAGGTCAGGAAGTGAATCCTAAAAAACTCATTGGAATAATCTTTTTCATCGGATGTTTGATGACTTTTTCATTTGAGTCATTTCGAAAGAATAAGTCTTGGGGGGTCGCAGGCCTTATGATGGCCATTTTAGGGGTAACCCTAGATGGGCTAGGTGTCATCATAACTCGTTATGCTTTTGATATGAATACTAACTTAACCGCAGTTGAAGGGAATTTTTATCGCTGCTTGGGAGCGATCTGCTGTTATATAATTCTTAATCGCTTTTTCCCTATGCGCTTTTTTGGTAACTTCAAAGAAATGCTGCCAAAATCGAAATTGCTGGTAACTGTTGGCGCAGTTTTTGGTACTTATTTATCACTTGCTCTATATTTACAGGCGGTAAAAACAGCTAATTTGGCGATCATCTCGTCTATTTCCATCACAAGTGTACTCTTCTCTTCTGTATTTGAATCACTCTGGACTAAGCAGTGGCCTAGTAAGTACTTATATTTAGGTCTAGGATTTTTCGCTGTAGGTATCTGGTTTGTAATGTTTGCTTAGTATGCACATTGTAATTTTCGTTTTATGTCTTTCATCCTAAGTACTTAAATGTACACAAAGGAGAATATTTATGAAGAGTTTTAGCAAAATTACTGCCTTATTATTTGTTTTAGTTTCATGTGATAATTCACTTTTAGAAAAGAATATTTGTAGCTCTGGCACAGTTGATGTGGGGATTGAAGGGATTTACTCCATGAACCTGATGGGAAAAGACTCAAAGGTTGAAATTAAGTCTATCGGAACAGGTGAGTACCAAATTTCCATGGATGATGAGTTAGAAGAGGATCAATCAATCGTCACTTGTGTGATTGATGGAAAAATATATGCAGGCACAAATGGGGCTCAAGAGAGTCATTCAGAGGTAATGAAATTTGTACCAACAACAACAGGTTATGTTCTTTCTAGTGTCATTTTTGATCATAACCACCTAAGTGCTATTGGAGTGCCATTTAAAATAACAACAAATGATTTTGGATCAACACTCACAACAGTAGAAAACACCTCTGTCGATTCTGCTTACCTATTGCAAGCAGAATCTGTTCAGGGCGATCCAATATCTTTTAATCTTATAAAGCAATAAGTTTAGCCAACACTAGATAGTAGCGAGATCGAATTTTTTTGATCTTGCTCTTCTTTTTCAAAAATTAAACTTATTGTCGTTCCTTTTTTAAGCTCACTTTTTGTCTCGAATTCGAAATTGTGAGCTTTTGCAATTTGATCGACGATACTAAGTCCTAAACCTAATCCACTTGCGACATTTTTCATTTTTTCATTGGAAATACCACAACCAGAGTCCACAACTGAAAGAGTTATTTTTTCATCGCTTTCAATCAAGGAGATTTTAATGAAACCGCTTTCCGTGAACTTGAGGGAGTTCGAGATGAGGTTGTTTAAACATTGCGCGATTCTTAGTTGATCTAGGGGCATAAGAATATTCGGCTCCAGGGTATCAATTTCAAGTTGAAAGTCGAGGCTCGATTTTTCAGTGAACAGCGGTTTGAAACACTCATACTGCTCTTTAACAAAGGAGACAATATTTGTTTTAACTGGAGAGACGTTAACTCCTCGTTCTTTAAATTCCAACGTCAGAAGAAGTTCTTCCACTAGGGTTCTCATCATCTTAGCTGAATACCCCATGTGATAGATAAATTGAAAAGCTTCTGAGCTAGGAGGAACAACTTCTTCCAAAAGCTGCTGAAAACCAATAATCGAACTTAGTGGTGTTTTAAGCTCATGCGATACGTTGGAGATAAAATCATCTTTTATCCTCTCCATGTCGTATTTGATACAGAGGTTATGAGCAAACTGAGAGATTTCTTGGGAATCAAACGGTTTCTTCAAGTACAGAAGTTTATCAGGGGTACCAATCTGTTGAACAATATCATTCAGACTGATATCAGAGAAGGCAGTAACAATTACAATTTCAACTCTGTCATCCAGTTCTCTGATTCGTTTTGCCGTTTCGACACCATTAATACCTGGAGGCATTCGCATGTCAATAAAAGCAACCTTGATAGGATTGTCTGAGTTCAGCTTTTCCTCAAGAAGTTCAAGCCCTTCCTCTCCTTGAAGAGCTGTGAACACATTGTACGAATCTGTTGCTGGGGATGGGTCTATATTTAAATCATCTTCAAAAAAGGAGTTAATGTTTTTCTCTTCTTTTTTAGACATGATCGTTTTATAACTTTCAAGAATGTCTTGTTCGTCATCGATAAAAAGAATATTATTCATTGTTTGCTCCTCCTCTAAAGAGAGTAATTTGTAGTGAAGCTCCAGTTCCTGGTCCTTCACTTTCTAGTTTTATATCTCCGTTATTAGCGCGTATGAAATTTCCACAACTATGTAATCCAAATCCCGAACCTTTCTCTTTTGTGGTGTAACCATATTTAAAAACTTCCTCAGCAAGTTGAGGTTCGAGTCCAATCCCATTGTCTTTAACTTCAAGGTGTACGGCTTCTCGATCTTCGTGGCAGGTGATTTTGATATAGGGTGCATAGCTTCTATCAGAAAGCTTTCTTTCTTGGATGGAGTCAACTGCATTGGAGACCAGATTTAAGAAAGTGTGATAGGCACTATTTCGTTCAATATAAATCTCAACCATCGGATCGATATCCATTTCAACTGAAATATCCAGTTTACTGATAATGTCTGTAAAAGTGTGAATAACTTCATTAAATAAATCGATGACTTTGATCTCCGCTTTGACCGTATTTTTGAGGTTTGCGAATTTTTGTTGAGCGGAAATAGTATCTGCGATTTTATTAACAATATCAGTTGTAATCTTTTGGTGTTTGTCTAATTTTCCTGAAAACTCATTCAACTTACCAATAAGAATTTGAATCGCCTGGTTTTTTTTCTCGTCAGGAAGTGAATCCATTTTGCTAGAAAAATTCTGGCAAAAAGAAATACATTCCTCAAGCGATTGATCTTTAGAGATTAAGTCATTTCTTGCTTTTAGAGGAGTAACCAAGTTTCCAATATTGTGTAGAACACTAATAGCATGTTCTGCAAATCCTTCTTTGTAGGCAGTAGTTACTAAGGTGTTTTGTAAATTTTTTAGCACTTGTTCTGTGTGCTTTCTTAACTCAATTTCCTCTAGTAGCCTTGTCTGGTTTTCTAAGTTGATAATGGCCTGTCTTGCAACTGGGGTGAGGGAATTGGCGATTCTCTGATGACTTTTAGAAAAGAAACCAATCTCGTGATGGGTACAAACGAGAATGGCCCTGAGGCTATTACCAACCAAAGGTATGTGGAGGGCGGAGCGTATTGATTCGAGTTCTTCATTCAAGACATCTTTCCATTCAGTTATCTCTCTAACATCGTGAGAGATCAGCGGATGTTTCTCAAGAACTCTTTCAAAATTATCTGAAAGCTTGAAGACTAGATTTTTAAATTTTTCGTCAGTGCTAACGGTAGTATGAAATGTGTCTGAACCGGGTTGGTTCATCAGGATAAAGGACTCTGTGCATTCTAACTCATCATTTAAAACATGAATTAAGTTTTGAATAACTTCGTTAAAGTCCATGGAACTGTTAAGTACTTTCGAAGCTACGAATAAGGTATGACACTCTCTTTTTAAGACTTCTTCTTTTTTCTGCATCCTATGCAAATCGAAAAGAATATCTTGAACGTCATTTTGTTTTAATGCAGTCATAATTATATCCTTTTATTTGAAAATAGAACTACCGAGAACATCAAGTTTCCATGGGCATTTTCACCTTCGACTAGTTGACCTTGTTCTCCGAAAGTGAATCCGGCTAACAGAGGAATATGAGATGGAAGGTATTGGGAAATTTCAGCAAATGCCTCATCCATTCTAAAATCTAGTGTTAGCATGCAGCCAGCGCAAAAAGTCATTAAACAACCAGTTATCTCATTTGGCTCAAGCCCTGAGACTTTCATGGCTGAATTAATCGCTTTGCCAGAGCGCTTAATTAATTCTTCTACATCACCCTCCATCAAAACAACCTCTTCACCTTCTTTTATATCTGTGAAAAAGGTAATTCTGTTGGTTTCATCTACACTTTCAGGATGGGATAATTTGTAATAAGGAATTTCCGCAATTTCACCAGCTTTTCTTCCAAGTGGAAAAAGCCCTGATTCGGATAAGATAGTATTATAGGCACCAAGAAAATCTGCAAAACGGTTACCCGTCCATTCATTGTAAACTAGAGCGGCAGGTCTGTTATCAATTTCATAAACAGTTCTACCTTCGCTTTTTGTGATCACTCCTTTGTAGGGGGAGGGATTGTAGCCACAGTGAAAACTTGCAGAGATGACATTTTCACTGAAAAAAGATGTCACCGCCAAACCTTCATTCGAATGGGCTTTATTAGTAACTTGGAACCACTTACCGTTGATTTCGTTGTCACCACTACTTCCACCAACTACTGGGACGTTACTTCCAACTGCGCTTGTAATACCTTCAAGGATTTTTTCTTCAGCGCCTGGACTACCTGTGATCCAAATTGCAGATGGAGTTTCTCCAGCTCGATCGATACATTTAATAGAGTTCTTAACAACCTCTTTGGCAATATTTCTTATGCCTTTTTCTTTTTGTGCAATTGAAGTTCCAAACGAAGCTTCTTTACCTTCAAAAAACATAAGAGATATAACATCGCCTTTTTTCACGCCCTCTTGAGTCATTGTTCCAAGACAAGATGAGCTAATATGAAAACTTGCGTTGGGGAGAATTTCTTTCAAGCAAATTTGAATTTCTTTTGGATCATGACTGATAGAAGAAAAACCAATGACGTGACTGATAGACGGAAGAGTACATTTTTCAACACATTCCTTAATGGCATCCATTGTGTTGAGCTTCAATGAAGTGAAACACTGTGTTTGCATACCAGCCTCCTTTTGTCTGATTTTAATCATTCGGAATGGGAAAATTATGAGGGAAGAGTGAAGATTTCTTAAATATTAACTTAACCAGTGGAAATCTTATTATGTGATTTCAATTTTGTGGTTTATACTAAGTTCATGAGCGGGAAAATATTGATAGCAGAGGACAATGAAGTCCTCGTTAAATTGTACACTTCCTCTTTGCAAAATGACTATGAACTGCAGTTTGCTAGGAATGGAATAGAGGCTTTAAATCTCTTAGAGAAGTGGACTCCTGATATCATGATACTCGATATAATGATGCCAGATATGGATGGATACGAATTAATTTCAGCATTAAAAAATGACAAACGCTATAAGGACATTCCTGTCATTTTTTCTTCTGCTAAATCAGGCGTGACAAATAGAACTTCTGGTTATGAGTTCGGAGCAATTGGTTATATAGAAAAGCCTTTTGAGATAGCTGAACTTCGATCGATCGTCAGATCAACGGTAAGACAATTTGGTAAGAACAAACCGATCTTAGAATTTAAAGGCGTTAAACTTAATCTTTTAAATAACAAGGTCGAGTGTGATGGAGAGTTAGTGGATTTCACTCTGAGTGAGTTTAACATCCTTGCCAAACTTGTTACTCAGCCAGATAGAGTTTTCTCCAGAGAGCAGTTATTGGATTGCTTGAAGGGTGATCATTTAAATGTGAGTGATAGGGTTGTAGATAGCCATGTCAGTGCAATTAGAAAAAAACTTAAAAAGTCCGAGCTCCAGATTAAGAGTAAATACGGAAGTGGATACTTTTTAAAGTCTTAGGGCCTTTTTTTAAAGATTTCTCAATATTTCATACATACTTAAATCAAAAAGCTTTGTTTAAATAGTAATATGAAAGTTTTAGTCGTAGATGACAATTTACAGCTAAGGCTAATTACTGAAATGACCCTGAAAAAAATGGGAATGGAAGTTGAAACAGCGGTCAATGGTAAAGAAGCTTTAGGGAAGCTCCATGCGGATGAAGAAATTGGCTTTATCCTACTGGATATTATGATGCCTGAACTTGATGGAATTGGCTTTTTGGAACAGGCGAGGGAGCTGCTCACTGAGCGTGATATTGATGTTTGTATGCTCACAGCGCTTGGCCAGATGGATAAAGTTAAGAAATGCTTAAAAGAGGGAGCCGCTGATTATCTAGTGAAACCTGTTGATAAAGAGTTGCTGGCCGATAAATTGCGAATTTATGTTGATGGCTCAGATCAAACAGATTTTAGAGAAGTGAAAATGGACTGTTCCGGAAAGATCTTACTTCCAAGTGGTGCCATTGATATCAAACTCAAAAGTATTTATGAAAATGGTATAAGCTTCACAACTGTGGGCAAGGAGCTTCCTACTCCAATGAGAATGTTCATTGAGTGTGATGAATTATCAAAACTCCTAGGGCAAAAGACCGTCCTGATTGTAAACACCTTTGATATGGCTTCCACCGGTAGGGATGAGA
>CATLVA010000065.1 GCA_950060715.1 uncultured Oligoflexia bacterium
TTAAAAATAAGATCATAAACATCATTTTTAGAAAATGAACTCATCTCTTTCTCACACCAATCTTGAGGAAGCCATTTTTTCAGATCACCATCATATCCCATGATAGTTCCCATCTTTAAGGTCATCCTCATTCGTCTGATACATTCTAAGTGCCATTCTTGCCATGTATAAGTTTTTGTCTCACTTGCTTTTGAACGAAGTTCATTAATCAAATCAACTTCAATCTCTTTTGCTTTTCGAGCGGAAGTGATTCCACGGCGGCGTTTTCCAACTTGTTTGCCGTTTTTATCTCTTCCTTTTACAAAAACTTCGTACAAGAATTTGTTACCTGCTTGATATTTATTAATCATCTTTAGTCTCCTTTGTTTAAAAGGAGATTGCGCAGGTCACTTATCTTGAATCTTAGTCTTCTACCTAGTTTTGACGCTTTTATTTTTCCTCGACAGACCATAATGCGAACAGCATTTGGAGTCGTACTTAAAAACTTAGCGGCTTCACTGGTAGAAAGCCATTCATCCCATATTCTATTGTCAAAGAACAATGCCGAGTTATCAGCATTCATCGAATAATTCATAACACTTCCTTAGATAAAATTCTATTACGTTCACAAAAATTTCAGGCAAAAAATTAGAAATCAAGGTCAAGTCCTCGTTTTTTGGATTTGGCCTTGCGTCTTTTTTTATCTTTTAATTTTTCTTTCCTGCCTCGATCATCTGCCTTATTGCGGTTTGATCGTTCTCGCTGAATGTCGGAAGAACCTTTTCCTCGAAGCTCTTCCAGTTCGTCGCTTTCTTCTCTAGGGAATAAACTCGATCCTTTACTTGGTAGTAACTCTTTGGAATTCCGAAATAGGTCTTCAGTGAAACTATTGGCCCTAAAAGAACGATCAAGATTGTGATTATTAGAAAGTTTTTTTGATTCTTTTTTACCTCTTCTAAATGTGAACTCACTTCCTCTTTCATCGTGACCGTTTGGAAAAATTCTATCTTCTCCATCGTTTTTGAAAAGTTCTGAAATAAATTTGAAATTTGTCGCCCCATAGTTGAGGTTTGTTGATTTATCTCCCTCACTTCTTTGGTTAAATCTTTTTCCATCATAATGACGACTTTCTTTGCCTCTTGCTTTAAAACCACTAGAGCTTCTTGCATTAGCTCGTTCATTTTGATGATGTGATTGTTGCAAGCTTGCCTCACGAGCTCTTCTTCCATATTCAATAACGTGTTTGCTTTCTTTGATATTGTCATAAACAATTCCTTTCTTTTTAAGTTTGCCCCATGTGAAACTCTTGCCCAGATCACTGCCTTTCATTAGCTCTCCATCGAGGACAAAACTAATTCCTGAAATATGACCTGTTTTATCTGAAATATTAGCGATAACTCCAACACCTTCTGACTCAAGTTTATTCATAAAACTGGTCATTGATTGTTTTTCATTTGTCGCATCACCAATAATCTTTTGTAGTCTCAACTTTATACTGGGGTTACGTTCGTTTAATATTTTTCTCATTTCTCCACGAGTAGGTGCTGAAATTCCCACATCTTTGCTTGATTTAACTTTTTCAAGTCCGTATTCAATTTCAAAACCTCGAATGACCTTTTCACTTCGCTTATAGTCATTGCTATCACTAACGACAGTGCCATCAAGTCGAATCCGAGATGCGACAATATGAATATGTTGATGTTCCGTATCCTTATGCATTACGGCCATATACTGAGAACCGCTAAAGCCCATTTCCTTCATGTATTTTTGACTAACTTCGCCCCATTGATCTTTATTTAGGGATTCACCCTCTGGCAGCGAAAGACTAGCGTGATAAACACATTTTTGAAGGTTAGGTTTTAACTTTCTGGTTTGGGCAAACTCACGGGATAATTCATCAACCGTTTCACCAAGCATATTAGAATGTATCATTTCAGCTCCCTCTTTTGAGAGAACATAAGAAACACAACCTCTAAAACTTTTGCCTTTGATTTGTTTGGCTATCAAGCTTTAGAGCCTACCACCTCAAATCCAATCTTTTTAATTAAGGCCTTAAGCTCTATGAACATTTCTTTTTCCAATCCTAGAAATATTCCAGAGTTTAAATGCTTCAAAACTTGATTGAGATTGTTACCAATTCGACATAGCTCTTGATACGTTTTGCGATTGATCTCGGCGACACCTTGAGCTGGCATTCGTCTCTGAAGAGCAGATCGTCTGATAAACTCACTTAAGCTAATGTTGAATTTGTTTGATACTAATTCGACAAAGTTTTTTTCTTTTTCTGTGAATCTCACAGGGATGACTTTGTCTCGAATGTCTTTTTTTACTTTGTTAGAAAAATGGCGCATTAATGCACTCCTTTTTAAAGAGCACATACTCGTTTGTGGTCGTCGTATGTGGCTTCGTTCATAAAAACTATTGAAAACCAGCAAACTAGAAACTTAGGGCCATTTTAATCGCTGAGGATATTCGCCACCCCGGTCGTTGTTACTTTCATTTCAAAAAAACTATGAGCTTTTATTTTTCATTTTACCTCCTCATCTGCTCCGCAAGGGCGCAGGAGGTAAGAATGAATAAACAATCACTCAAAAAATACTTTAAACAAACTATCCGCATACTCTGTCAGCTTCTTCTCAGGCTTCTCTTAAAAGAGATTCTTGGGGCTTGCCTCCAAGAATAAACTAGCAAACGAAGTGAGCTAAGTTTCGTAAATCGGCGTAGTCGGTTTACATGGCTCGCTCCCCAAAAGAAAATGCAAACCACATAATCAATATAAGCAAACCCAATGCCAAAAAATTAAACGAACTACCTAACTGAAATCATTAACAAAATTAAATTTGACTAAAACTCGTCACAAAAAATAGAAGTGAAAAACGACGAGACTTCGTCGTAAAATTAAAGGAGTCAAATAATTCTAATGAGTTAATAACTGACGATAGTTCGTCGGTTCTAACAGCAAGAATACGAAGTTTCGTGTACCTTATCGAGTCATCCCTGAGAAACCTATTTAAATAGTTAAAATTATTCAGGTTCTATAGTAATACGAAAGTTCGTATTACCTCTTGCGTTAAAACCTCTTATTTCATCTTAACCAGATGAAACTATTAAGAAAATTGGAATATTACGAAAACACGTAACTTCGTGCCATAAAACTCTTGAGTCTAGACTGTACTCCATGGTTTATAATGGTGCTAAGGAGAAATGAAATGGACTCGTTATACAAGATCGGAGAGCTTTCAAAGGAAACAGGAGCAACTATAGATACAATTCGCTTCTATGAAGACAAAGGGCTTCTGACTCCTAAAAAACGATCGTCTAGTGGATATCGTTACTATAATAGCTCGGCTCCTCATATTTTAAACTTTATTCAATCTGCCAAAGACTTAGGTTTTACTTTAATAGAGATTAAAGAACTCTTAGAAATTCAAATTTCCAAAAAGGGAAAGTGTTCTTTGGCCTTAGGTAAGATTAAAGAAAAGGAAGCTAACATTGATAAAAAAATTCTTGAACTCAAAAAAATTAAAAAAGCATTAGCTAGAGTATCTGAGAAGTGTGAATCCACATCAGGAGAATCTCAATGCCATTTCCTTGAGTTATTAACCGGAGAATCAAATGGATAACAAGGCACAAAGAGCGACACTTTTGGGAGGTGTCATAGCTTCAATTGTTGCAGCTTCATGCTGTATTGGCCCTTTAATATTTGCTGTTTTGGGTGTCTCAAGTGCTGGACTATTGTCGAAAATGGAACCTTATAGACCTTATTTAACAGTCCTAACATTAGTTCTCTTAGGGTTAGCATTTTTTTATACTTATAAGAAAAAACCTGCTGATGAATGTGAAGATGGTTCATATTGTGCCAACCCCAAATCTGATAAGTGGAATAAGCGTATCCTTTGGATTGCGACAGTATTGATACTTGGTTTTTTAACATTTCCATATTGGAGTATTTACTTAGTTTAGGAGAATTTATGAAAAATATATTTGCACTTATATTATTAATCTCGCTGTTGCCTGCAAGTGGATACTCTGAAGAGGTAGTATCAAAAAAATATTTTGTGAAAGGGATGACCTGTGGAGGATGTATTTTAGGAGTAAAGGTTGCACTCAAAAAATCTGATAACCTAAAAATAGAAGACAAAGAAATCTCTGTTGGTGTGGCTGATCTAAAATTTGAAAAAAAGAATTACGTAGCAGAAAAAACTGATTGTGAAGTTAGTAAAGCGATTGAGAAATTTACAGAGTTTAAAGTATTTATGGATGAAAAACATAGCATTAAGGTATGTAAGTCGTAGGTGATATTATGGGATGTTGCGACTCAAGCAAAAAAGTAAATAACACAGACAAAAACTTTAGCTGTCCTTTTTGTGACAGTAAGGGTGCCAATGTGGGAATTGAAACATTAAAATCATTACTCTTAAATGATTCTAAGAACACACTTAGAGAAAGTGAAATTTATAAATACTGCAAGACGCCAGACTGTGAAGTTACCTACTTCTGCGCAGACAAAAATCATTTTTTTAAGACTAATAACTTGAAAGTTAAAGCAACAGTTAAAGATAATGGACTTGATGTACATGTTTGCTATTGCTTTGATTACACCAGACAATCAATCTTAGATGAAATAAATAAAACAGGTGATACTAGGGCCTTAGAAGATATAAAAGCTAAAATGAAGAGCCCCGGCTGTTTTTGCGAGACTTCAAATCCTCAAGGAGGGTGTTGTCTTGGAAATGTTACAGCTTGGATAAAGGAAGCGAAGCTTTTTAAAGAGTAGCTTCTGGTCTTCTTGAAGGTTGCTTAGTTTTTTCAGGAGAAAGAGATTTAGCAAACATTCCTCTTTCTGTTTCAATCATTTCTTAGCAAATCTTTTAGCCAATTTAGGAACTTTTTTAATACCATATTTAATCCTGTCATTTAATATTGTGATTATTTCAGATGTCTGCATTGATTCTTTTGATGAGACTGAGGCAGGTACCGTTAAGTGGGATTCGACAAACTGGCTAAATTTTGATTTAAGGTATCTAGACAAGAAGGTAAAAAAGGAAACTTCATGAAAATTATAGTACTTTTATTTTGGGCCTTACCTACTTTTGCACAGGTTGGAACCAACGGTCAGGATCGAAAAGAAGAAAATCGACCTAAAAGAGAATACAATCTAGTCATTGAAGAAAATAAAATGACGCTTGGAGGAGTTGAGGCGAATGCAATGACTCTCAATGGCAGAATTCCGGGGCCAATCCTTGAATTTAAAGAAGGCGATCTAGCTTTAATTAATGTAACCAACAAAATGAATACTGAAACTTCAGTGCATTGGCATGGCCTCATCCTTCCAAACTTTTATGATGGTGTTCCTTATTTAAACACTCCACCAATAGAGCCGGGTGAAACCTTTCAGTACAGGATACCCATTAATCAGTCCGGGACCTACTGGTATCATTCTCACACGATGCTGCAAGAGCAGAAGGGGGTATACGGTTCAATCGTGATACAGCCAAAAGAAAAGAAACTAGAATATGATAAAGATTTAGTTGTTGTTCTGTCTGATTGGACAGACGAAAGACCTATGAATGTATTGCGAAATCTAAAGAGAGGCAACGAATGGTATCAGTTGAAAAAAGGTACGGCCGTGCCATTGAGCAGAGTGATTAGAGAAGGAGCTTTAAGTGCGCAGCTAAATTTTTGGCGTGATCGAATGAGTGGCGCTGATATAGCCGACATCTACTATCCAGCATTTTTGATGAATGGTAAAAGACTTCTGGAATATCCTGAGTTTAAGCCTGGCGAAAAGATCAGACTTCGTTTTATTAATGCATCTGCATCCACTTATTATTGGATGGATTTTGGAGGGGGAAATCCAACTGTGGTGTCTAGTGATGGTATCGATGTTGAGCCCGTGCAAAAAGATCGATTCCTGTTCGGAATTGCTGAAACTTACGATGTTATCGTGACCATTCCAAAAGGTCGTTTAGAGATTATAGCAACTGTACAAGATGGCTCTGGGAGCACATCTCTCCACCTTGGTACTGGAAAGCTTTTTCCAGCCACAGTAATTAGTCGGCCTGATAAAGTGGCTATGATGAAACAGATGGCAAGTATGGATATGAAGATGGGTGCACCGGCAATGGTGGGTGATGAAAAAAAGACGACGCCTGAGTTCCTCATGAAAAACTATGGGATGAATGGGAATGGTCATTCCATGAAAATGAATGAAGCAATGCCTATGAATAATCATAAAATGGATCATGGGAAGGTAATGAAAAATGGATCTATGCCAAAAGCTCATTCAGGAGCCACTGGGAAGATGACTCAGAATATGAAAATGAAGCCTAAAGAAGGTGAGGTTTTTGATTTTAGTGCACGGAAAAAATTCTTTAATTATGATTTTCTAAAAGCAAAAGAGGTCACAGCATTTGATCCAGACGTACCAGTGAGACAAATATTACTTAATCTAACTGGAAATATGAATCGGTATATTTGGAGTATGAATGGGGTACCATTGTCTGAAGCCAGTGAAATCAAAATTAACGGAGGAGAAGTTACCAGAGTCACTCTAAACAACCTGACGATGATGCATCATCCGATGCACCTCCATGGTCATTTCTTCAGGGTGATCAATAAAAATGGTGAACGTTCACCATTAAAACATACTGTTAATGTGCCACCGATGAAGAGTGTTGTGATTGAGTTTTATAATGAGGAAGTCGGTGATTGGATATTTCATTGTCATGTCCTGTACCATATGATGGGTGGGATGGCTCGGGTATTCAGTTATGGATCTCCTCGCGACGAGCGGATGAGTGAGTTTTCTTCACAGATGCTTGTTGACGAGACCGACCTTTTTTATAATTGGGGTTTGGCTCGTCTGGGGTCAAATTTCAATGAGCTTTTTCTAACTTCTAGTAATATTAGGAACCAGTTTAACTTGCGTACTGAAGTTGATTATGACCAAAACCTTGAGGCTGAAATAAATTATGATCGATATTTAAGTGATTGGGTTAGTGTTTATGTTGGAGTCAATTCAGAGACTGAAGTTCCAGACTCTTATGAAGAGCTTAATACCGTTGGATTAGTTGGTGTTAAATACTTTACGCCCTATGGGTTCAACTTAGATGTTAGTTTAGACCATCAGTTGCGACCACGAATTCGCCTAGACCGAGAAATTCTTTTATTTTCAAATTTTTTCCTTGAAGCAGAGTATGAGTACAGAGCTGATTTTGGATGGGTTAATAAGCTAGAAGATGACAACTCATATCAGGGGGAAACCCAGTGGTTGGTCGGAACCTCTTATATGTTCTCTAGAGACTTTTCTATTCAAGGTAATTATAGCAATCGATATGGATGGGGTGCTGGGCTTTTAGCAAGATTTTAGTTCTAATAAGGATACTATTGTATCTCACACATTGAATGCTAATTATCTGCCTGTATTAGATGTTACCAAAAAAGTTACCAAATGTTACCAAA
>CATLVA010000066.1 GCA_950060715.1 uncultured Oligoflexia bacterium
AAAATCAATATTATCAAAGATTGGCTGCATCAATGGCCCTAGCTTTTCGTTAACATCCCCTGGTAAAAACCCAAGGTCACGTCCCATAGGAACAATAGGTCTTGAAACAAGTACTCTCGAATACTGTTGTTGCCCAATAGCTGACTCAAGTCCAGCGGCGATGGCCAAGAGAGTTTTACCCGTCCCTGCTTTACCAACTAGAGACACTAAATTTACTTCGTGATTTAAAAGCGCATCAAAAGCAAATTGCTGTTCAATATTTTTTGGATGAACTCCCCAAACTCCTTCACGCATTTTTATTAGAGGAACAATTCCTCCTTTCTTTTCGTGATATCGTCCAAGCTGTCTTCTCTGAGGATTCCCCTCTTCGTGAATGATTAAATATTCATTAGGAAAGAAAGATTTTTTTTCTTTTTCATCAATTTCTAAGAACCTATTGGATTCAAATTCAGCAAGCCTAGTCGCTGTAACTTCAAAAGTTCTTTGACCAGAATACAATTGTTCAATTGTAATAATCTCAGTTGTCTCGTAGTCCTCAGCTTTTAAGCCAAGTGCATCGGCTTTAAGACGAAGGTTAATATCTTTAGTAATGAGAGTTACATTCTCACCATTTTCTTGGAGAAAAAGAGCGTTGGCCAAAATAAGGTTATCATTGATACTTAAATCAATTCCCGCATACTTGGTACTTGGATCACGTAGGATACTAATTTGAAGCTGACCACCATTAGCAAGTTCAACTCCTTTGACGAGTGAACCCTTCTCGCGAAGGTCATCTACCAATCGAGCGAAATACCTGGCATTTCTCCCATTTTCATTTTGATCTTTTTTAAATCGATCAAGTTCTTCAACAACAATAAGTGGTATAAAGACTTTGTTATTTCCAAATTTATTGATTGATGATGGATCAAAAAGGATGACGTTAGTATCAAGAACAAAAGTTTTACTGCTATTTGCCAATATTCCCTCCGTTGGAATCTATTCTTAATAAAATTGTAGGGAAAAAATAAGAAATTGACTACTAACTAAGGTTCAAAGGTGAAATCAAATAAACTCAGGTACACCAGAAAACGATCGGCATCTTGCTGGCCTAGGTTCTCACCCACCTCTTCGCCATAAATACCTGCAAATGCTTTGACTAGCCCCGCGTTAAACTTGAGTCCATAACTATAGTTATCTACGGCATTGACACCAGCATAAATAGCTAACGCTGGTGACAGGCTAACTTCGGCCCCTAAATGAAGTCTTCTAGCAAACTCCATTTGTTCACTTAGATTTTTAATATCGGCAGAGACAGTGACGTTAAAACCTCCCCCCACAGATCCCTTCCAAGCAGAGCCTAGATGAACCTGCATAGGTTGATCTTGAACCTCGAGGTCGTTTACGTTGTCCTCAGTTTGAATATTAGTTACGACATCAAGTAAAGCTAGCCCTACCATAAAAGTAGAACCTCCGTTTGACGTGGCGTAATCAAGACCTAAATCGAAGCCCCATCCTTGGCCATTAACTTTTCCTAATGAATCAAGAATATCCTCTATTTCACTACTCGATAAAGCGTCCAAAAGTGTGTAACCCGTAAGATCATAGGATCCATATACAGACTCTCTTTTAATGTATTTAAGACTGGCCCCAATTGCTAAATGAGATCCACCAGACTTGGAACTAAAACTTCCTTGAAGAGGGATTCCAAACCCGGCAATAAAACCAGTATCAAAACGGTGGTCAACTTCTAAACTGGGATTAACCTGATTCTGCAAATTAAGATTCGTATTATTCTGATAAAGACCAGTGAAACCGAAATACCCCATTTTAAAAGTTGGGGAATAATCCAGTCCAATATGAATAGGATAATCAAAGGCAGCATCCGCAAAATCATTTGGGTCATCACCAAGATCTGTAAAACGATCAGGCTCGTTTAAAACATTTACGCTTCTCACTTGTGGATTAATTGGATAAAACGAAAATCCGGAATGACGAGCAAGTACGGCAGGGTTATAAAATAATGTGTATTCATCATCGGCCAGAGCAGTATAGGCATTTCCCATTAAGAGACCTCTTGGGGAAGTCCCTAACGCTTTATCCCTAAATGCAAAAGCATTTAGACTTGCAAAAGAAATAAGTACTACGGCCCAATACTTCATTGAAAAATCGTCTCGAAAAAGATGGCGTAAAACTTCTCAATCCGATCAAGTTCTTCAGCTTCACAGACGTCTTGACTGGTCACACTGTTGAGGCTTGAAATGGCATTAGTAGAAGTTGCTGGGCCATCATTATAGGTTCCTGTTTCTGCTGCCTCTGCAGCAGTCATTAAAGTTGTTAATGCAGTTTGAATATCCCCTACATCCCCAAGTTGATCACTGCCAGGAATTGAGATGTTAGAAAGAATATCAATCATATTATTGTAAAGAATAATACCTTCACAAAGTCTTCGCTTAATATCAGCAGCTGTTTCGGGTGACTCTAAAAGATCAGAACCTTCTGAGCCTGTAGCTGCAACACAAGACCCTGGGGTCGTGTCATTAATCCAGTCGATAGCATCAGAAGTAGTATAAGAAAAAAGACAAGAATTTCCGGTAGGATCTCCTCCCCCCTTAACTCCAGAGGCATTTACGTTTCCATGAAGAGCAAAAAACTTACCCATCTGAACGAAAATCATATAGAGCGCTTGCAGACTAAGGTCTCCACTTTTTTGAGTTCCAAATTTTGCGTTACGATCCTCTGTGCTAGGAGAGCTCCCCCCCGAACTTTCAATCAACGTTGTAATTGCGTTTTGAATAGCAGTATAAGCAGTACTATCTGCTTCTGTTTCATTAGATGTTGAAAACGTGGTTAAAGATCCAATCAGATTTGTAGAGTCGATATTTTCTAGATTCCCACCAAAAAGGACATCTAGAACTTTGTAGCCTGCATAACATGCTTGAGCGGAAGCATATACAGAAATATAGTCTGCATCATCATCCTGAAAACCAATATCATCTAAAACTTCCTGCGCTTTTGAACAGTTCATACTATTAAGGTGATATTTGGCTTCAATAACAGCTGAATCGATTTCCTCTTGCTCGGTTTTAGCACATGAAAATAGCATTGCGATAACCGACAAAAGGAGTATGCTTCTAAACATAAGACTCTCCTCCACTCAATTATACAAGAGTGAAAGCTCAGAATCTCGGCCGGGTAAATATTCCCCTTAAGAGCGTTTAGCTAGGTAGTTTACTAATTTTTCAATTGCTTCTCGAAAAACGGAAAGTTCGAGCGTCATACTCATCCGAGCTGAATTAGGATAACCAAAAGCCCCTCCAGGGACCAGTGCGACTCCAGTATCCAGAAGTATTTGGTCAACTATCTTTTCGCTATTATCTTCATGCTCTGAATAGTCAGAGAAAAAAGGCATGCGAGTAAAGTCTAGTAAATAATAAAAAGCTGAGTGAGTTTGATAAAAACAATGTGGAAGGTTTGCATCCCTAAATGCCTCCCTCACAATTTGAGCACACTCACGTAAATGTTCTTTTACTGGATCAAGAAAGTTTTCTAACTGGTTGAAGTCAAACTCAATCAATGCTCTTTGCACTAAACTATTTGGTCCTGATGTTGTTTGCGATTGAATTCTTCCCATCGCTTTAATCAGTCTACTGTCGGCAATACAATATCCAACTCTCAAACCTGTAGAAGCATAAGACTTAGAAATACCATGAATGATTACAGTTTGAGCTAAAAGTTCATTATCATATTGATAGAAATAAGTAGGTTTCGGATCAAAATAACAGATATCACTGTAAACTTCGTCAGAAACAACCACTAAATCTTTATGTTTCTTTAAAAACTCTCCGAACTCTTTCATCCAGGTTTCTGAATAATGAATACCTGCTGGATTGTTAGGACTATTAATCACGATCGCTTTCGTCTTAGCACTCATCTTTTTTTCTATTTCAATAAAGCTAGGAGTATAAGCATCAAAGGCATGAGATTGAACGACAACCGGCACTCCTCCCCAAAATTTAATAATCTCAGGATAGCTTACCCAGTATGGTGTCAGCAAAATAACTTCATCACCAGGATTAATCAAAGCTCCAAAAGCATTATAGAGTGAATGTTTTGAACCATTACTTATTATGCAATCCATCTCAACTGGTGAATCCATTAAATTGGTTTTACGTAGTTCACTATGATGGGCCAAAAACTTTTCTCTTAACTTTGCAAAACCAGAGATGGGACTGTACTGATAACTTTTTAAAAAGTTGGTCTGCTTAGTCAATGCGGATATGAATTCACCAGAAGGTTTAAAAGGCAACTGACCATTGGTCATATTATAAATATGTTTGCCACTTTGAACGAGAGTCTGAACCTTCTCATTCATCTTTAGAGTTACACTGGTTTGGGTTTCTTTTACACGTGAGCTTAAATTCATAGATTTATTCTACGTCAAATCGATACAATAGAAAATAGCTAGTACCTTGTTTAAATACTTTATCTGCTTTCCCATACTTATCTTCAAAGTCGGCTACCCGCATTGTTTTTTGCTCACAGCCTTCTACCACGACTAGTCTTGCAATCTCAGATAACGGTAAGGCCATAAATTCCGAGTAAAGATCTTTTTTTTCATAAGGTGGATCAAAGAAGATAATAGGTTTCTCTTGCCTGAACTCTTCCAAGTTTTTTTGCAAAAATCCTATGGCATCCATTTTTTGAACAGAGATATTCGCCTCAACATCAAATTTAGAAGTCAGTTTTTTTAAGTTTGCTTGTGCAAGTTTAGCAAAGGTATCAACCATTGAGAGTTTAGATACCCCTCGCGAGAGAGCCTCAATCCCCATCGCCCCAGTGCCACAACAGAGGTCTACAAAATGATCTTCTTGCATGTCTTGAATTGAATCAAAAAGTTTTCTTCGTAATTGAATACTAGTAGGTCGAGTTTTAGAATTTCGAGGAGCATCCAAAGTAAAACCTTTAAACACTCCCCCGAATATTTTAAGTGACATTTTTGCTTAAGCAGCTTTATCTTTTTTGAAAGTATCCTGTAGAGGAACGCTAAATTTTGCTCCACCTTCTAGTCCAATTTCCAGTCCATGCTCATTCACTGAAAGGTGAACTTCTTTTCCTGAAATATTGAAAGCTAGGTCTAGCTTCATATCCCCTTCAACTCTAAAACTCATTGAAGTTTGAGCTCCAGAAGCTTCATGAAAAGAATGATCAGCTTGAGGCTTTAAGTGGTGTACATGATCATCATGAGACTGAACAGGTTGAACGACTTCTTGAACTGGCTTAGCTGCTACTTGCTCTAATACTTCATGATGTGTCTCTTGATGACTTGCCACAATTTCCTCCTCAGGGCTAAACTCTTCTTCTGGTGCAACTGCAACAGCAGGCTCAACAGGTTCTTCATGGGCTACTGGTTCTTTATGCTCTACCTCAGCAACTGGTTCTGCTTGTGCATGAACAACTTCTGCAACCTCTTCTTCTGCCTCTGTAGAATTTTCCATTTCTGGTTCATTTTGCTCAGCAGTAATTGTTTCCACATTATCCTCAGAGTCTTCAACATTTTCATCAAAGTCTTCAACACTCTCAGGTTCACTCATTTCGGCCTGAACTTCTTCTTTTTTACCTTCCACTTCGTCGGTAAATTCTTGCTCCAGACTTTCAATTTCACTCATGATGTCAGCTAACTCATCGTCATTAAAGCCTCTGTCCATGATTGACTCCTCTCGTATAAACAAATTAGATGTATGGTTGTTACCATCTTTTTCTTTTTCGGCTCTATTTTCCCTCGTGTGAGCCCAATATTTCAGGAGGAAATTTTTTCTTTTTTAATGACAAAACCTTAGTGATTCTATAAAAAACTAGGACGCGAAAAATACACACAAGCAATTAAAATTATTTAAATTATTAGAGAATATCTTGAGTAAGAATACCTTTAACTTAGACCATTGGTTTTTATCCGAGGGGGAGAAAAAGTCTCTTCGTGAAAACCTGAAGAAAAAGTCAAAGTCTCCAGATGAGATTCTTGCCCCTTTTCACCCTGGCCAGAAAGATAATCCAAGTGCATTGATGCAACAATACTTTGTCCCTGGTTGGACTGGTGAATCACTCATATCTAAAAATGTTAAAGAGTTTAAGACACTACTTGAGGTATTAAAAAATGATGCCTATCACGCACTTAAATCCAGGCAGACATTTCCCAAGAAGCATATTCAACAATTTTTCGAAGAGTTCATAAGTCTTTCGCATTTCTTAAACTTCAATCTAAGCAATTTAGATAATCCCCAAACATTTTGGGAACAACTCAGATCAGATGAAAGTGAAAACGAAGAAGAATTAAATCTTTTTTGTCATATCCTTGCTTACCGTATCGCTGTTATTTTTCTACTAAAAGCTCGGTTTATAATTACACTAAACTTTCATACTGGAAAAAAATTCAATATTCGTGATGTGATCTACCCTCTTGGTTACCTAGGAAAGTTTTTTAAGTCTGCAAGTTCGACGGAATTAAAATCGAAAGCCTTTGAACAGAACATCTATAGCTGGTACAAACCATCTGAGCGCTTCAATGAGAGGTTGAACAAATTTAATTCATATTGTTTAGAACTTACCATAACTGATATTATTAAAACTGTTTCAATTGGTTCAGAAAGAATTCTAAAAGCTCAAACAGATTATTCACATAGCTTATCTCATAAACAATTTGGATTATTCCTAAATAACCTACTTATTAATTTTCCACTTTGGCTTGAATCATTGAGAAAGAAAAACCAAAAGAAATTCACTACAAAGTCAGGAATCGAAATCATCAGTTGCAAGTACCAAGGTGATAATGTTGAGTCTCTCTCGCTATCTCACTGGTTAGCACAGGATTCAAATAAGCATTTAAAATGGGAGCAAATTCTTTGTCCGGATTTTACAACTGAAGACTCTTTCAACGGTAATTACCTAAACATCATCAATGAACTACAATTTTTGACTTTTCTAGCTGATATTTCAAAAGAACAAGGTCTTGATGCCAAGACTTATATAAGTCAGGTTGCTAACTCTCATTTGAATAATAGAAAGAATGCTAAAACTCCTCAACGCAATTTCTTTTCATTAGAACAAAGCTCTACTGAATTAACTTACGATCGAGTTATTGTAAATTTAGCTCAATACCCAAAGAATAATCCTCATCATTTTGTATTTACTCAGCTAACTAAGTCGCTAGAAGAACTTAAAAATGAAGGTTATGTTTACCTACTGACTTCTAAAAAATTGTTTATTCCTAGCCAAAAAGACAAAGTTGAAACTCTCCTACAAGAGCTCAAACTAGAAGGTGTATTTAATTTTGAGGAACTTAAGGGCAAGGGAGAAGTTGCAAACTACTTGTATATCTTCAAAAAGAAGAATCCTCTACTTCCTCAAATTGATAAAAACAAGAAAGAATGTTGCTATAA
>CATLVA010000067.1 GCA_950060715.1 uncultured Oligoflexia bacterium
GGCTTCTTCTTGATTGCTATCTTGGATAAAGCTAAATAGCCTATTACGATTTCCAAGAGCTTTTATATCTGTAATCCTAGAGACTGATTCTCCAAGAGCGGGTTGTCCTTCGATATCCTCAGGAGCGTTATTAACACGGATACATCTTCCATCTTTGACATAGTCTTTAGCACCACGAACTAAGATACCTTCAATAGTTCCCGACTGTGCATTAAAAACCGCCGAACCAGAGTTACCACCAAAAGTATCTAGATTTGTTTCAAAATAACCAGCTGCTGTGTTGTCAAAAACTTTTGCCTCGCTTGCCACTTTGGTAGGAAGACCTGATGGATGGCCAATAACAAATAATTCTTGAGCTTCAGAAATCTTTCCTGCTGTTCTAAACTTCAAAGGTTTTCTATCAGTCACAGGTCTATCAAGCCTAACCAGAGCATAATCTTTTTTATCATCAGCAAGATTTTCTAATTTAGCTTCTATAACTTGAGCGCATTTATAGATTTTCTCATTCGCAACCATGACATCAGCTCTATTTGTGTCTTTTTTCACATGGTAATCAAATACCCAGGACATTTCTTCGCATCGCTTCTGGTTAGGAATACAGTGACCGGCAGTTACGAGAAGATCCGGTGCAACCAAAAAACCTGAGCAGATAACCGCACTAGGTTGGTCAACGAAACGTTCTTCTTTACATAGCCCCATATCCATTTGAATCGTAGAAGGAGGAAGCACAGAATAAGCTCCATCTTTAACAACTTTGATACTTTGAATCATACCTGCAGTAGATTTCGATAGCTGTCTTTGCAGTGCACTGGCTTCAAAAGGCTCTACCCTATTATCAACACCATAAATAATTCTCGCGTCACGAACTTCTGCTATGGCCGAAGTTGCTGTCATCAAGATTAAAAAGCTAATTTTCTTCATATTTTTCCCCTATCAAACGTAGATATGCTCTATTTCACGCTTAGGAAAACCCCCTTGTAAGATTTGCAGGCAATTTCATTGACGGTTTGTGACCAAATTAGTTAAATCATTGATAAAAGGTGGAATATTATGGCCATATACGTAAATAGAGTACTCAACATGAAGCATATCAAAGTCATTGGATTTGATATGGATCACACCCTCGTTCGCTATCACAGCGATAAATTTGAGGAACTAACTTTTAATCTCTCTATTGAAAGACTTATAAAAGATAAAGATTATCCTGAAGAAATAAAGAATTTTAAGTTTGATTTCCATAAGGCGATTAGAGGTTTAATCGTCGATAAAGTTAACGGAAATATTCTAAAGGTTTCTCAGTTCAATAAAATTAAAAATAGCTATCACGGAACAAAGGTTCTTTCATACAAAGAACAAAGAAAAATCTATCAAGGATCCTCTGTTGATTTAAGTGATCCAATGTATATGAGTTTAGATACATTTTTCTCTATTGCTCACACTTCTCTTTTTTCTCAGCTTGTAGATCTTAAAGATGAAAGACCGGAACTTAACCTCCCAGAGTATGCCAATATGGCAGATGATGTGACTTACGCGGTAGACATTATTCACCGTGATGATTCGTTAAAATCAATTGTAAAAAGTAATCTTGAAGACTACGTCATAAAAGATGGCACAATGGTTGAGGCGCTTGAGCGTTTTGTGAAGTATGGCAAGAAGTTATGGGTAATCACCAACTCTGACTACACATATACGAAAGCACTATTAGACTACACTATCAACCCTTTTTTAAAAGATCATAAGCATTGGTCAGAGCTTTTCGAAGTGACAATTACCCTTGCCTTTAAACCAAGATTTTTTACCGAAAAAAATATTATGCTTAAAGTTGATCCGGCAAATGGGTTAATGGAGAATTTTGACAAAAAGATTGTTCCAGGAATCTATCAAGGTGGTCACGCCACGAGACTTCAAAATGATTTTGGACTGGCGGGCGATGAAATTCTCTATCTTGGAGACCATATCTACGGTGATATTGTAAAACTAAAAAAGGCATGTGGCTGGAGAACTGCTCTTGTTATTGAAGAGCTTGATTTTGAAGTAGATTCTTACAAATCAACTAAGAATATCAGCATTGAAATCGATGATCTTATGGCGCAAAAAGTTGATCTTGAAAGTGAAGTCGATGAATTATATGCCAAAGAATTTGAATTTGGAGAAGAAGTTCCTAAGGAGCAAGTTTATTCTAAATTCGATCAAATCGAGAAGATTGATAAAAAGATTGGCGCGCTTATAAAGCAATACGAAGCTTGTTTCAATGATAACTGGGGTGAAGTCATGCGTGCGGGTGTTGAGCCAAGTTTTTTCGCTTCTCAAATTGAAAGATATGCCTGTATCTACATGACTAAAGTCAGTGACTTTAATGAGTACTCACCTCGAAAATATTATCGACCGGTAAAATTAAAACTCGCTCACGAAAAATAAGTAGATCTAATACTCTGAATTTCAGAAAAATTATCCATATTCTGGTGCTTTTGATAACCATTTAAAAGCACCCGAGTTTTTTTCGCTAAGACCTTCAAACAAGCTTCTCTTTGCTGTGAACTTAGTTTTCTATTTTGAAGTATCCAATCAATAGACTTAATTCTCCAATAGTCCATGGCAAAGAACTTTCGAGATAATTGATCTTCATGCCCTCCATATTTTTTTATAAGCGGAGTATCGATAAAATCAATTTCATACAAGCTCGTCAACTTGAGCCAAAGATCATAGTCCTCACAGACCGGATAATCCTCTCTAAACATTCCAATCTCATCAAAGACCTCCCGCTTTAAAAGTACACTTGAGGGCGAGATTAAACATAAACCAAGAGAAGGGATAAATTGGTCTCCTCCCCCTTTTTTATGTTTCTTCATTTGATTGACTCGTACTCCATCTCGAATCCATATTTCTTCTGTATGACAACAAATACTTTGTTTTGCTATTTGTAGTTCCAACTTTTTTGGAAGCCATTCATCGTCTGAATCAAGTAGCGCAATATACTCACCTCTAGCTTTTTCGATTCCACGATTTCTAGCATGAGAGACACCGTGATTATTTTGAGTGATAATTTCAACAGGAAATTCTTTTGCTAATGAGAGAGTTTTATCAGTTGAGCCATCATCGATAATAATGACTTCGAAATCTTTATAAGTCTGATTAAAAACAGATTCCAGAGCTCGCTTAATCGTCTCTTCACGGTTAAAAACAGGTATGATCACACTAATCATAAAAAAGGCTCCCAGAATATGGGAGCCTATCATAGGTAGGAATATTTTAAAAGTTAACTAGACTATTCTTTATTTGCATCAGATGACACTTCTCTCGACTGTTTTGGTTGATCAGGTCCTTGACCTTTAGCTGATTCAACTAAGTCTGAGGCAGCAACTCCCACCATATTACATGAAGCTATATCAGCACATAGATTTGAGCCTGCTCCACCACCAGCTTTCATCGCTTGCGCAATCTTTTCATTCACATAAAGACCGACTGGAGTCTTATCAATAGTAGTCATAACTTGAGCTTTGATTTCTTCTAAGGCTTGATTCTCGGAGATAAGATCACTTTTTAATGCTCCTGTAAGACTATCTAGATTAGAGAACATAAACTCGGCTCTAAATTGCTTATTATCAGCATCATTTAGCGTATTTTTAATCGCTAAGGCCATTCTTTGAAGAGCTGCATTACCTGCGTGCCTAGACTCTTCATCTTGAAGCTGATTAATAGTTGCAGCACTATTAGAGATATTTCCAATCACATCTTGTAGCGCTTGCTTCTTTGTTGCCATCTCGGCAACTTTCTTTGCATGATCAGTCTCGGCATCATCTTGATAACCCTCAAGTAGGCGAAGCTTTCTTTCATTTTCTCTAATAGATCTGTCTAGATCTGACAGACTCTCTTTTTGTCTACGGGTAAGCTCTACTCCAGTCACTGTGATATCTTCACTACTGAGTCGATCTACCGCACTTTGTGCTTCTTTTAAATCAGCTTGTGCTTCGGCAATAGTTTCTGATTCAAGCGTATTTAAATCCCTAGAGATTGTCCCCATTTCATTACATGGACTCCCAAAAACACCGTCTCCAAATTCACTAGTCCCGCTTTTATATTGCTTACACTCTCCCTCTTTTTGTTTTAAGAGTGCTCTTTTCGTTTCAATTTGTGTTTTAACTTGTTCAAGATCTTGTTTTTCATCCGCAAGAGTTTCTTTGGCGTCTTCCAATCGTCTTGTTCTATTTTTTTCTAGCAACTCTGCGGCTTTAGCATCTCTTCTGCTTTGGACTTGAGCGAGTAGAGTTTTTCTATCCTCAATCTTTCCTTTGTATTTTTCTGCATCAGCACTGAAATCTTCTTTTGATTCTTCAATGTCCTCTAAAGCTTTCTCTAGATCTACTCTCTGCTTTTCTAGGTCAACCAAAGCTTTTTTGGCAGCTTCAAGTTGCTCTTTATTCTGCGCTTGAAGGGCAGATGCTGCTACTCTTTTCTCTGCATCTTTATAATAATCACGAAGAGCCTCTGTAGCAGAATCAGGGCCACCAAAAGCGTAAGTGCTAAGTGATGCCGTAACTAAAAATGTTGTTATAAGAATTTTCATAAATTCCTCCCTAGTCTTCTTTCAGTATCGACGCAAATCCAAAATCACTAGAGACATTTCTTGAGTGTTTTTATCAAGAACCAAATAAAAACAACAATTTATCGAGCTAAATTTGATTAAAAATTAAATAATATTTTTTACGTTTGCCAAGGATTATGGGCGAAATTTGGAAAAATATTTCTGAGCGTCTAGTATTTGCTCCGAATCTAAATTTAAATGGGACAACCTAATAATTTCACCCAGCTGCTCTATACTTTTGATCCCAACGAGAGTCATATCCATATTCTGTAGGGAAAAATGAAGCGCAAGACTTTTTATATTTGTGAAATCCCTAAACTCCTCAACATACTGAACTTTCTCTTTCCACCCCGATTTTTTCCACCAAGGAGCCCAGCTGCGGCAGTCGTGTTTTGAGAATTTACGGTCTGCCTTTACTGTTCCAGCTAGAATGCCTTTATCAAATGTTCCCCAACCCATTTTTTGAAAATCCCCCGAAGGAAGATCACTAAAGCCGTCATTAAAAAAATTAAATTCACTTTGCACAAACTCTATATTGGCCATCTCTGAAGATAGGTTTAGATCAAGAGTATTCGTATTACAAAGACCAATAGAATGGATCTTACCCTGAATCTGAGCTTTTAAAAGCACCTCCAGCGGATAGCGTATATCTACTTTCTTATCCGGCCAGTGAATCGTATAAATATCTATATAATCGGACTGAAGCCTTCTTAGACTATCTTCTAACATTTTAAGCACTAGCTTGGGATCATTGGACATATTCACGCGCCCATTATCGTGCCAACCGACACCGGCCTTACTGATAATTTTAACTTTCTCACGATTTTTTAAAAAAGCTTCTCCAAGTACTCTTTCTGATTCGCCAAAACCGTAGATGGGAGCGGTATCATAGGTCGTGATTCCAAGATCAAAAGCATTCTCTAATAACCCAAAAGGGTCATCTATCTCACCAAAACCATATCCGCCACCTGTTGAACTAAGGGCAGCTCCTCCAAAAACTATCATATGCCCTAATCTATTAGAAAACCTTTACAGAGTCAGGCCATCCTTTTACATATAGGTATGGATTTATGTGTTCTGGCCCATCGCGGCGAAGCTCAAGTATTTATTAAGGGACTTAAAAATATTTCCCCAAATTTCTACCAAGGTGAAGACTATGCTGTTCTTATTTGTGGAGAGGGTGTATTCGAAGCCTCAAAACTGGGGGCCTACGTTCAAGACTTCGATCGCGTTTTAAATTTTGGTATCGCTGGCGCTCTTGAGAGAGAGTTGGAACTTGAAAAAATTTATCCGATAAGAACTCATTACCTACACGAAAATGATAGGCCGCAATTTAAAAGCTTTACCAGTCTTGTTGGTGAACTCGATTGCATCACCTCTTTTAACCGAGTTTTTGATGACGAATTTGCAAAAGAACTCTCCATGTACGCACAGATTGTAGATAGAGAAGCATGGCTCATGGCCAAAATTTGCTCAGATCACAAAAAAGAATTTCAAAGTTATAAATTAATTTCAGATTATGCCGGATCTCTAACCCAATGTTTTGACATCAAGGATAAGGCACTCGATTACTCACAGGCGCTATTTGATTTCTATCAATGCCTGGAATCAAAATCTTACGAAAAAAAGAGTGAATTGGAGCTGCCTGGAAGCTTTACTCAACAAAAGCGTATTGAAAAACTTTTAAAAAGTCTTGCTTCCAAACAAGATAAAACTGTTGAAGAACTGGCTCAAGAAATTCCAAGGTTCAAGACAAAAACAGAAGTATCAGAGCTTATCAGTGATCTTGAAAAAAAGGTTAATCCCCTGCAGGCAACTATCCAAGAGCAGATCCAAGAGTTCCAAACACCATTTAACAAAATTGGAGCGCAGCTACTCTTTGACCCAAAACTAGAGAAAAAGAAATTTAAACTGCAAATGGAAATCAATGATCCAAAGAATATTGAAAACCTTATTGAGGTCTTACAAAACTTTAAATTTTCTGAGCTAGAAAAATTTTGGAACGGCGATGTTTAGAAATGTTTTTATCGAGCATGAATTCAAAAATCACCATCGCACAGAATTCATATTAAATAAGATTAAATACCAAAGCATTAAAGAAATTGATCAGATCGAAAATTACTGGGGCCGTGTCAAAAAGCCCTATCTGCAAAAACGCGAAACACTTGATCTTTATATTGGCGCAAAGAGAGGCCAGCTGGTTAAAGAAGCTCCTCCTGCTTATGGCCATGGCAGCGAAAAACATTTTTATTTTATTCATGCCTATAATTGTATTTACGAATGCGAGTACTGCTACTTGCAAGGACATTTTAATACACCGGATATAGTATTCTTCATTAACCATGAAGAAATACTCCAGGAAATGCACAAAACGACTATAGAAAATCCAGACTGTTGGTTTCATGCGGGGGAGTTTTCTGATTCACTTGCTCTATCACATATAACTAATGAGCTTCCTCTTTACTTTGATTTTTTTAAAGACCACCCAGAAGCGAAGCTTGAGATTCGAACGAAGTCAGTAAATATAAAGCCGCTTCTTAGCTTAACCCCGTTAAAAAATATCATTGTAAG
>CATLVA010000068.1 GCA_950060715.1 uncultured Oligoflexia bacterium
CGTCATTTTAGGTACACTAGGAGAAGAAAGAGCGAGACAACTTCTTGGTCAAGTCGTGGAAGTCGGTACTGCAAATACGCTTGAGTCTCTTGAACTAGTTGATACGAGAACTCTAGCTAACTTTTTAATTAATGAACATCCTCAAACGATTGCTCTTATTATTGCTCACCTTACAACAGAGAGAAAAGTTGAGGTTTTAAAGAAGCTTCCAGAAGGACTACAAGCAGAAGTCGTTCTGAGGGTTGCAAACTTAGACTTCGTTTCTCCAGAACTAATCGCACAATTAGATGATGTTCTTAAAACTGAACTGTCTACGCTTGGATCCATTGATACTCAACAACTTGGTGGGGTTGAGCCAATCGCTGACATGCTCAATATGATGGACAAAAACAGCGAGAAAAATGTTATGGCGAGAGTTGAGGAAAAAGATCCTGAACTTGCAGAAGAAATTCGTAAGCTCATGTTTGTTTTCGAAGACCTTGTTTTTGTTGATGATAAAGGTATTCAAGAGCTTCTTAAAGTCGTTGATAACCAAAAACTTACTCTGGCGCTTAAAACTGCTCCTGAAGAAATCAAGTCTAAGCTATTTGGAAATATGTCAAATAGAGCGGCAACGCTTCTACAAGAAGATCTTGAGGCACTTGGACCTACGAAACTTTCTGATGTTGAAAAAGCTCAACAGGAAATTGTTCAACAGGTTAAAGACCTTGAAGGTAAAGGTAAAGCAGTTATTAGTCGCGGTGGTGACGGAGAATCTTTCGTTTAATAGGGAATTAATATGGGCGTAATGAAAAATAATGACCTCGAAATTCAAGAATTTAGCTTCAGATCTTTGATTCCTGAAGCCCAGTCTGATGGAAAAATCAACGAGTTTGAGTTGAAGTCTTTAAATGAAGCCCAAGCCTTCAAAAATAATATTTCTGAAATTGATATTCGCCAAGAAAGAGAAGCTGCTAGTAAAACTGCATTCAAGATCTTAGACGAGGTCAAAGATCACAGAGGTTTAACGAGACAAGCTCAAGAAGACTATGAGCAAGCTGTTGCGAGAGCGGTTGAGGCCGAGCTAGGACGACTGCGAGAAGACGCTTATAGAGAAGGTCTAGAAAAAGGTTTAGAGGAAGGTCGTGCGCAAGCCTATCATGAAGCGCAAAAAGAGCTTGAAGAAAAATTAGAAGAGTTTACTCAACATATAGCCGTGGCACAAGAACAAATTAACGATGTTCTAGCCAGCAGTAAAGATGATGCTTATAACATCATTAAAAGTCTCACCAAGTGGATAGTTTTAAAAGAAGTTGATGAAAAATATTATCTTGCTAGGCTTCTTGAAAAGTTAGTTCATGAAATTAATCAAAAGAATAACTTAGTTCTTCATGTTAACGAATCAGCGTTTGGATATATGCCTGAGATTATTAAAATCGTTGAGCGTAAAGTGGGACGTCTAACCAACACAAGAGTGGAAGTGGATTTAGATCTTCAAGAAAACGGAATCATCCTAGAGACTGAAAATTGTGTGATTGATGGATCTCTACAAGCTCAATTCAAGGCGCTTGATGATCTATTTCGCGTAGTAGGTTTAAATGGCGCAGAATAAATTAGACTTTAGACAAATTCACAAGGATTTTGAGTCTAGAACGCCTTATCAAAATATTGGGAAAATTTCTTCTAGCCAGGGACTCCTTTATGAAGCCACTCTTCCCAGAGCGGTAATCGGCTGCGGAGTTGAGTTTGTCACTCAAGTGGGAACTCGATCATTTGGCGAAGTTGTAGGAATCGAAGGAGAGCGCTGTAAAGTTATGCCTTACGATGATATCGAAGGTATTAACTCTGAAACGAAGATTTATTTAAGAGACCTTACAACCACTATTAAAGTCTCTCATGAAATGCTTGGTCGAGTCGTAGATTACTTAGGAAATCCGATTGATGGAAAAGGTCCTATTAAAGGCCAAGCAGAATCTAGATCAATATATGGGCAATTTTTAAATCCGCTGGAGCGTCCAACAATCAGGCAACAACTGGATACTGGAATTAATGCTATCAATGCTTTTATTACTGCTGGTAAGGGGCAAAGACTTGCTATTATGGCCGGTTCTGGGGTTGGTAAGTCAACGCTGATGGGGATGATTGCGCGAAATACTAATGCTGATATTAACGTAATTGCGCTAATTGGAGAAAGGGGAAGAGAGGTTCTTGAATTTATTGAATCTGATCTTGGACCTGAAGGATTAAAGCGTTCAGTGATTGTCGTGGCGACTTCAGATACATCAGCATTAGTACGTGCGAAGGCTGCATATACTGCTACCACCATCGCAGAATATTTTAGAGATGACAATCAAGATGTAATTTTAATGATGGATTCAGTCACTCGTTTTGCCATGGCCAATAGAGAGATTGGCATGAGTGCAGGAGAGCCACCAGGACAAAAAGGTTATGGTCCAAGTGTATTTGCTAAGCTTCCAAAGCTTATGGAGCGCGCGGGGACAAAAAAAGATGCAGGCACAATCACAGGAATCTATACTGTTCTCGTTGAGGGGGGAGATATGGATGAGCCTATCGCCGATGCTGTAAGGGCCATTGCAGATGGGCATATTGTTTTAAGTCGAGAATTAGCTTCACGAAATCATTACCCCGCAATTGATGTTTTAGAGTCAGTATCAAGGGTTATGAATAAAGTTGTGACGAGAGAGCATAAAATAGTGTCTTCTCACCTTCGCGACTTAATGGCGGCTTATAGAGAATCTGAAGACCTCATTAATATTGGTGCCTATGCTCGTGGAACCAACCCAAAAGTAGATAAATCTATCATTATCTATGATGATATTATTGAATTACTGAGGCAACAAGAAGGCGAGTCACAGGGAATTGACGAGGTCTATGACCGCTTAGTTGATATCGCTAGAAAAGGTGAGACTGCTGCTGATCCTGGCTATTTCCAACAAGGTGAATAATGAAAAAAGGTTTTCAATTTAAATTAGAAGCTGTTCTTAAAATGCGTAAGCTTGCTGAAGATCAGGTGAAAATGCAAATAGGAAGAGTGAACGTAAAGATAAACGAATTACGAACTCAGGTAGCTGAGCATAATGCAGGTATTGACCAGGCTTATGAAGCTCAAGAAGCTGAGCTGGCACGTGGGCTTGATGGTCAGGAGTTAAGGTTTCACCCTTATTTTGTTGAAGGTAAAAGAGCGCATATTGGTTATTTAGAATCACAAATTAAGATGTTTGAGTCGGAAGTTGAAAGGCTTTATTTAGAACTCAACCGTAAACGTGCTGATGTAAAAGTTATCGAAAAATTAAAAGAAAAAGAGCACAAGGAATATAAAAAGAATTTAGAGAAGAAAAGGGCAGAGCAGCTTGAAGAAAGTGTTTTAAGTTGGTTTGATCGAAAGCAAAGGGAAGCATAATCGTGAAAAAAATTATAGCTGTTTTATTCATGCTTTTAGTGTTTTTAGGAGCGAAGAGCGAAGATAAAAAGACTTTTACCAAAGAAGAATTTGATAAAAAAGTAGAAGCTGAAGTGAATAGACAGGTTGATCTAATTAAGAAAAAATCTATTTCGAGTCTATCAAAGGAGCTCTTGGCCAAAGAGCGTGACTTAAAAGATAAAGAAGAAATTTTAAAAAATAGAGAAGAACAGATAGCTTTAGGAGAGCAGTCTCTTCTTAAAAAAATTGAAGAATTTGATAAAACCAAAGAAAAGATTATTGGTTGCGTGGATGAAAATAAAAGAAATGAGCAAATGCGAATAAAGCAATTGGTAGATGTGATTTCTAATATGAAGCCAGCAAAAGCCGCAGACCTATTGTCAGTGCAGGAATCTAGTATTTCCGTGAAATTAATCGAGAAGATTCCTCCACAAAAGGCATCTAAGATCTTTAATCTTATGGATAAGGAAGTTTCTGCCCGGCTTCAAAAACAATACTTAAATATGCAAAAATAAGATACTGAAGTATAAGGAGTACTTTAATTTGAACATACTTAACACTGCACATTCAAAAGCTCTAGCATCGAAGAAGACCCAAACAGGTCTTGCTGATGTACTAGGTGGGTCTGCTAAAGATCCAAAAGCTATTGCTGCACTTAAGGCAAATCCAAAGTACAAAAATATTAATTTTGATCACGTTTTAAATGCTGCTGAAAAAGGGCATGATCCAAAAGCGATGGCCGACTTACTTGTAAAAGAAAAAGCAAGCGCTTCTCAGGTTGAATCAAAGTTAATGCCTAATCAGTTAAATAAAGAAGCTCCTGCTAAAGAGCTTAAATTAACATCATCTGCTAAAAAGCCTATTGCAAATAATATTCAGAATATGGTCAAGCCTAAAACTGATAATATCAATAGTATCATTGGTCAAAAGCCTCAGGCCATAAAGGCTCAGATGCATCAGCCAGAAGTGGCTAAGCCTGAAGTAGGGCAGACTGGACATAAGTCGATTTTTCCTAAACAAATAAATATGGCTTCTCAAGTAGCCAAGACTCAAGGAACTCCAATTCAGTCAATGAATCAAATGGCTGCAAAGACAGAAGCTCCTGTTGAAAAGAAATCAATTTTTACGACTCCAAGAGTTTTAGATATTCAGAAGTCATCTAAATATGCAAAGCCAGCGACAAATTCATCTTTGAATAATATCAATCAGGCAGCAATAATGGGTTCTCCTGTGGTTATGAATGCCAACGCAAAGGTGGCAGTAGCAAACCCAAGAATGCAGTCAAACGACTTAGTTTCTCTTCAAGAGATGAAGGTCAGAAAATCTGCTGGTGGGTATAAGTCTAGCTCACAATCGATGATTAAAAATCAAAGTTCAGAAATCAACCCTATGATGGCACCAAAGGTCGCCGGAAATAATGAGAAGAGTGAGAATAAGTCTGAGGCAATGGATTTAGGTTCTCAAATGGAGATGAACTCTCAACGTTTCTCTCAAAATGGATTGAACCCTCAACAAATGAATCAAAATTCAAATCTTTCACAAGCAGGAAAGGTTTTTAATATGAGTCAAATGCAAAACGCTGGCGATACTGAGAAAGTAATTGGTCAGATCCAAGACTACGTGGTGCAAGCTCAAGCAAATAATCAATCAGAAGTTTCTATGAGTTTTGAGCATAAAGAATTAGGTCAAGTAGACCTTTTAGTTCAAAAACTTGATCCAAAGGCAGAGCAATTAAATATCCAAATTGCGACTAGAGGAGCGGAAGCTGCAGAATTTTTTAAAGCTCATCAAAGCGAGCTTTTAGGTAACCTAAATAGAGCAGGTATTCAAGTCGCAGACTTTAAACTTGAATCAGCTGCATCTTCAAATAATTCACAACAAGATTTTTCTCAAGACAATATGAATAAGGGAGATCAACAATTTGCTGATCGTGGACAGAGACAATCTGAACAAGGGCAAAGAGATGCTGATCAACAAAGAAGAGAAAAACTTTGGAATCAATTTTACGGGAATAAGGAAGCAGCTTAATGCCGCAAATCGGAAAGCCATATAATCCACAAGAAAATGCTAGAAGGCAGCAATTTCGTAATGTGGGTATAGCAGCTGCACCAAGCAGAGGTCCATCTCAGACCAACCGTGAAATCGCAGATCGCGAAAGAGAAAGATTATTAAACAAAGTAACTGGATATAAGCCTAAAAACGACTTAGTCGTAGATGGTAAGCAGCATAATAAATTAGGGAAAGATGAATTTCTTAAACTTCTCTCTGCTCAGTTAAAAAATCAAGATCCACTTGATCCGATGAAACAAGACAAAATGGCAGCGGAACTTGCACAGTTTTCTCAATTAGAGCAATTAACAAACTTAAATAAAAAATTCGACCAATTCGGACGCAATGATGCAGTTGAAGATAAATTCTATGGAGCAAGCTTTCTTGGTAAAGAAGTTGTAACTACAGGATCAACTTTAAAGCATGCAGGACCTGGAACTCAGTCGGATGTATTATTTGCACTTCCTAAACCAGCTTCGAAAGTTTTAGTGAGAATTTTTGATTCTAACAACAATATGGTTGGGGAAGTTTGGAAAGAAAATATTGGTAGAGGAAACCAGACTTTTACTTGGGACGGATACCAAATGGATCAGTCTGAAGCAACTGCCGGGGATTATAAAACACAAGTTTTTGCTTGGGATGAATTTTCAGAACCTATGGAAGTAAAAACTAAAAACACAGGTGTAGTTGAATCTGTATTTTTTGAAAATGGTGAAACGGTTTTACAAGTTGATGGTAAAAAAGTTTTTCTTAGAGATGTTGATAGCTTTCATGTTCCAGGATCAAGAGGAGCACCAGAAGTTAACAACCAAGAAGCGCTGAAACAAGCTCTCAGACCTAAGGGACCAACTTTAGATCAAGTAACTCCTAAAGGGCAAGAGCTACAGGCAAATAATGCACCGACAAATTTACCTATTGCCAGCAATAAACAAGCTAAAGTAAACTTAAATAGAAATGAAAAGTTTAAAGCTTATGAAAGTGAGCCGACAACTGGAATAACAAGCGTGTACGACGAGTAAGGTAGAGGAATTGAGCAAAGCGATTAACAACATTCTTATTCCTAATGTTACCAAAACACCTCAACACAAAAAGGTGGACGCAGAAAACCGTCTACCAAAGCAAGGTCAAGAGTCAGAATTTTCCAAACTACTTGGAAATTTAGATGAGGCAAAACCATTACATGGTGGGATTAATTTAAGTTCTCACGCAGTAAAAAGATTGGCCGAGCGTAAAATTGATTTTAACGGAGACGAATATACAAAAGTGAAGAATGCAGTTGATAGGTTGAAAGCTAAAGGAAGCCAAAACTCATTAGTTGTATCTGATAAAGCCGCGTATATCGTTGATGTTCAAAATAACAAAGTAATAACTGCTGTCGATAAGGAGAGCATGACAGAGAATGTATTTACTAAAATAGATTCTACTGTATTCGTAAATTAAAAGATTGTTGAAGTAAAGAGGTTGGTCCTTTCCGGAAACCTTCAACTAAAGGCTTTAGTTCCTTTAGTAACTTCGATCAAAATTTTTGCAAGGTCTAGGAGGGACGCGCATGGGTATTTTATCTTCATTTAACACGGGTGTATCTGGTCTTAAAGCTGCTGGTAGCTCAATGAGTGTTATCGGTGACAACATCGCTAACGCAGGAACGTTTGGATTCAAAGGTTCAAGGGCGAAG
>CATLVA010000069.1 GCA_950060715.1 uncultured Oligoflexia bacterium
TCGAATTTACAAAGAAACGAAAAGTAGACCCACTTCAATTGAAGAATATGAAGTTAAATCTCCAGTTGAGTCGTAATTCCATTTTGTTTAACTAGTATTATTCGAGGATTGCTAGTGTAGTAGTCGAAAGCAATCTCTAATCTGAGACATTTGCCGAGATTTTTGTAGTAGGGCGATTTCGTGTTAGTTGGTGAGAACTTAATGGTCCTCCGTTTGTGAATTCGAGTGTATTTTTCCCAGTAATTTTCAGTATCAAAGTCTAGTTTCGCAAGATGGTGACCTCGATAACTACCAATCTGATAATAAGGGACTTTTATAGGATCAAATAAATAGTCTGAGTAGACGCATTTAACAGTGCGGAAATCTTTACTGTCTTGTAAGAAGTCCACTATCTGCCATTTTATTAGGTTTGGTTTATTACCAATTGCTACAAAAAAATTATTGAATTGTGTCGTAAAAATTGAAATGCCTACCAAACTCAGTGTTAGCATTTTAATGAGCTTTTTTCCGTGGAGGCAAGAATGTGAAATGATTATAGTGAAGAGTAGTACTGAACCAAACCGGCTAAAATAACTCATATGGGTGGCCCACCTTTTCCCGGATAAAAAGAATTCCTGATAGTGGTAATTCAGTGGATGCAGCGAGTTTGGTATGTACATCAAAAGTAGGCACAGGACTGCAAGTATCCAAGGGAATTGCGAAAGTTCGTCATCTCGTTTTGGGATAGACTGGTAAAGTAGAAATCCTAGTCCAAGCAATAATACTGCAAGGCCGAAGGGAATTAATAGATAGATGTCTTTATTCTTTTTCGAAGGTTTTTCTGATTTCCCATCTAAACTGTTGTGGTGACTATTTGATATTCTTTTGTAGAATTTCTGAAACTCGGGATTTGCGAAATGTATTAAAGGAATATTAAAGATTGAATAGCCAGCGGCTGTTTTTAAATATCCAGAGATAGACACTTTGTCCGGTTTAAAGGAGTTTCCTGGGTATGTAGTTTGACTCTGGATTCTAGCGATAAGATGAGAAGCAGCATAGATGATATTAACCGAAATGATGATAAAAATAAGAAGCCTGTTGCTCCTGAAAACTGTAAGCCAGTTGCATTGATTCTGATTTCGATAGTGAAAGACAATCCAAAAGAAAAGGATACTATAAATAACAACCACTTCAGACAAGAGGATTGACGCTATGTGGAAAAGACTAAACCAGAGTAGATTTTTTTTCTTTTTATCCTTTAGGTACTTATCAAAGAAAATGAAGGTGAAAACTATAAAATTGATTAGTATTTGATAGAACGGAAAATACCCAGTAAAGAGGCTATGATTTGTGGTGTAGGATTGCAAAAGAAGAAATAAATAAGGAAATATAAGGAAATAGTTTTTCTTGGGAAAAAAATGTTTCAGTAGTAGGCTAAAAGATATTATGTTCGATAACAGAATAATGATAGAACTAAGTTTGAAGTATAAAAAATTTTTGAATACATAAGAAATTGAGATAAATGGAAAGAGAAAATAGTAATAGTATCGGCTGTGATCCTGAACCATTTGTTGTATCCAAGCATAGAATCTCGGACTTTGGTCCATAAATCTCAAAGACATATGCATTGTGTCGTGATCGGCAAAATAGATAAAAAAGAGAGGGTAATAAGCGATCAAAGCTAGTGTTATAAAGAGAGCTGAATACTTATAATTTTTAAGACTGCTTAAATTCATCCAAATACCATTGAATAGTTAGTTCGAGATTATCTAGGAAGTCCTTTGAGGGATTCCAATTGAAATCTTTAGTGATAGACTTGTTTTCTATGGCGTATCTAAAATCATGACCTGGCCTGTCTTTCACAAAATGAATTAATTCAGCTGAGTTTCTGGCTAAGGGGTGCAACCTGTCAAATATAGAGCAAATTGTTTTGCATAGTTCTAGGTTGGATATTTCATTATTGCCACCTATATTATAATTCTCAAAAGAGCATTCACCAAAGGCTACTTTTGATAGTGCTTCACAATGATCGCCGACAAAGATCCAGTCTCTTATATTTTTCCCATCGCCGTATATTGGAATAGGAGTCTCGTTTGCAATAGACTTGATCACCGTGGGAATGAATTTTTCCTTATTTTGGTGTGGACCAAAATTGTTAGAGCAATTGGTTATGATCACATTTAGGCCATATGTTTTTCGATAAGATCGCGCTATTAAGTCAGATCCCGCCTTGGTGGCGGCATAAGGAGAATTTGGTTGATATCTAGAAAATTCGGTGAACGGAGCCGAGTCACGGTCAAGAGTTCCGTAAACTTCATCGGTGGAAACATGAACAAATTTCTTTATCTTATTTTTTTTAGCCGCTTCAAGTAAATTAAATGTTCCTTTTATGTTTGTCTCAACAAAGATCTCAGGTCCATTAATGGAATTGTCTACATGTGATTCAGCTGCAAAATGAACAACCACGGAAGGGGCTTCATCTTGAAATATATCATTCACTAAGGATTGTTTACAAATATCAGCCTCAATTAGTTTATATCTACTATTTTTTTTTACATATTTTTTATTTGAGGCGTATGTCATTTTATCTATATTGACTATTTCAATGTCATTAAAACTATCAAGAACATAGTTGATGAAATTTGAGCCAATGAAGCCACACCCTCCTGTCACCAATACTTTGTGTTCACTCATAATTTGTCTTCTCTGTTATCTGGATTAAGTATTTGCCGTAACTGCTACTTTCATATCTTAGAGCAACTTTTAATAATTGGTCTTCGTCTATATAGCCCTTGCGAAAAGCAATCTCCTCTGGAGAGCCTATTTTTAATCCTTGTCTCTTTTCCACAATTGAAACGAACTCAGCTGCTTCAAGCATGCTTTCATGAGTACCGGTGTCGAGCCACGATACTCCTCGACCTAAGACTTCAACGTCGAGTCTTCTTTCGTCTAAGTAAAGTTTGTTAACATCAGTTATTTCGAGCTCTCCTCGTGATGAAGGGGAAATCTTTTTGGCTTTCTCAACCACATCATTTTCGTAAAAATAGAGTCCAGTCAAGGCATAATTCGAGACGAATCTTGTCGGTTTTTCTATCAAGTCAACGACGTTTCCATCCTTTCCAAACTGCGCTACTCCATATCTTTCAGGGTCGTTAACATAGTATCCAAAAAGTTTAGCGCCTTTCACATTATTCTTGGTTAATTCTAACTTCCTACCGAGTCCTTGTCCGTAGAAGATATTATCTCCTAGAATTAGAGCTACAGAACTTTCTCCTATAAAATTTTCACCAATTAAAAAAGCCTCCGCTAATCCATTTGGGTTGGGTTGAACCTTATAGCTAATTGCCGCTCCATAGTTGGATCCATCTCCCAACAGATTTTCAAAGAGCTGTTTATCTGCTGGGGTTGTGATAATCAAGATATCTCGAATACCAGCTAGGAGCAATGTCGAGAGTGGGTAATAAATGAGGGGCTTGTCGTAAATTGGAAGCAATTGTTTTGAAATAACTTTTGTATTGGGAAAGAGTCTTGTTCCAGTTCCCCCTGCGAGTATTATTCCTTTCATCATCTACCTCTTTGTTCGGTAATTATTCTAAAATCGTACTGAGGGGCGATAACACCCTTGTCTAGACCCATGTTACCTTTTATATACAAGTCAGCTACAACATTTCGGAATAAATAAGAACTTCCCTCGTGGACAGGCATTAGAATTTTGTACCGCCCAGGGGAAAGGTTAAAATGATTGATATTGAGTTCTCCCTTTATAGTTTGTCCCTTCTCGAAACTATATTTCTTTTGATTGAGCGAAGAGGCTGCAAACATATGGAGCCCATCTTCTCTATATATAGTTACGGTTACATTGGTATTAAAGAGATTCTCAAGACAAGCTCCAATTTCAAAGTCGAGTTTTAGAGGTGAGTTGAGCTGTATTTCACATTTGGGATCATTCAAATCAACTTCTTGTTTGTTTACTTTTATTTTTATAGCCTCTATTTTCTCTGATTTTTTATATATTGGACCATAAATATTATTTTTTTGCTCACTTTTATCATTTTTATCGCGTTTAGAGTCACTACCATCTAAAAACTCAATATATTTACCGAGAACATCTTTTGTTCTTCCTTGGCTCATTACTTTCCCTTTGTTTAGCCAAATCGAATTTTCACAAATCTGCGAAATATGAGTATTACTGTGGGAAACTAATACGATTGAGACCCCCTCTCTTTTTAACTTTTCGATATGTATTCGACATTTATTTTGAAAGTTGTAATCACCTACAGCTAAGACCTCGTCAACCAACAGGATGTCTGGTTTCAAGTTTACTGCAATTGAAAAACCTAGCCTTGAATACATACCTGAGCTATATGTTTTTATTGGGTTGTTGATATAGTCACCAAGTTCAGAGAATTCAACTACTCTTTCTATGATTTTTGGGAGATCGGACTTTTTTAATCCTAGCAATGAAGATGATGCAATAATATTATCATATCCAGAAAGCTCTGGGTTTAGTCCTGCCCCTAGATTAATCAGAGACTGCATAGTTCCTTGTTTGGAGACATTTCCCCTTGATGGGAGAATTAATCCGGCCAGCATTCTTAGTGTTGTCGATTTACCACTTCCATTGGTTCCAATTAGGCCAAGAGTCTCTCCTTCCTTTAAATTGAAACTTACATCGTGAACAGCCCATATCTCATTTTCTCTAAGAGACTGGTTTGGAGGACTTTTAAAAATAGCACGAATAATATCAGCGGATCCCTGCCAAAGACCCATATTAGGATCTTGATAAAATTTCTTATATAGATTTTGAGCAACCAGCACGTCTTTCATATTCGATCACACAAGATTTTAAAACTTCTTCTGAAGGTTGTTGTACCCGCCAAAAAAATTAAGCTACTTCCAAGGAGGACTAGGATGAAATTACTGAGACTAGGAAAATTTTTTAAAAGAATGTTTCTCGGCTGTTGAATAAAGAAATAAAATGGATTTACTTTTGCAAAAAGAGAATCTTGCAGGGGAATGACAACTCCACTGACAAACATTAGTGGGCGAGTCATTTTGACAACCAGGTTCTCCATATCTGAGAAGAGGAATGTAAATGGCGAGATCAAGAAACCAAAACCGGAGAAGAGTATAATCCCCATAATACTTATAGGGATTATTGACAGGAAAAACTCAGCATTAATTTCAAAAAATATACAGGTCGTAAAAATAATAAGTATCCTGATTGTATGCAAGAAAAACACGTTAAGTAGGTTTAGGAAGATCAAGGTTAAAGGTGATATGGCTCTGCTTTTTATTATGTTAGCGTTAGATCGGATAGCAGTTAAAGGATTGAGGAGTGCATCAATATATCCTTGCCATAGCATTAATCCTAATACAACAAAAAGGGCGTATGGAAGTTCATTTGTGTCTTTTATGACTGATGTGGACTTTTTAAGAATAATAAAAATAAATGAGTATAGAGCCGGATCAAAGAAATCCCAAAAAATGCTCAATTTTAGAGAGCTGTACTTTCGCTTTTGACTAGCTGTAAATAGCTCGTAAGCGATAAAATAGTTTTCTTTTATCTTGTGTAAAATGGCTTTGCTCCAAGCTGATCTATAGGATTGTTTTTTTTAGTCTCTCGATATCTTTATCAACCATCATCGTAATAAGCTCTTCTAGGCTTGTTTTAGGAGTCCAACCGAGTTTTTCTTTTGCTTTCGTAGGATCCCCTAGAAGAACATCAACTTCAGCTGGGCGGTAAAATTTCTCGTCAATTACCAGGAAGTCTTCATAGTTTTTTTCGATATGGCTAAACGCTATTTTTACCATATCTCTTACACTAGTTGTTTCACCAGTTGCAACGACAAAATCATCAGGTTGTTCTTGTTGTAGCATAAGCCACATGGCTTCAACGTAATCTCCAGCAAACCCCCAGTCTCTCTTAGCATCTATATTTCCCAGTCTAAGCTCTCGAGAGAGTCCAAGCTTAATTTTTGCAACTTCTTGAGTTACTTTTCTTGTTACAAATTCGGGACCTCTTAATGGGGATTCGTGGTTGAATAGAATGCCACTTGAAGCGTGCATACTATAGCTTTCTCGATAATTAGTTGTCATCCAATGAGCGAAAAGCTTTGAAACTCCATAAGGAGATCTTGGATAGAATGGAGTGTTCTCCGACTGCATAGGCTCTTGGATTTTTCCATACATCTCACTCGTTGAAGCCTGGTAAAAGCGAATGCCTGGGTCAGTTATGCGAATAGCTTCTAAAGCATTTAACGCTCCTACTCCTGTAACTTGGGCTGTTAGTATTGGTTGTTGCCAAGACGTTCCTACAAAACTTTGAGCGGCTAAGTTGTAAAACTCTTGAGGCTTGGAGATCTCCAGTGCTCTTATGATGGATGATAAATCATGAAGGTCCGAATCAATTAGCTCCACTTCGTTTAAAATACCTAATTCTCTCAATCTCCAAAGAGTATCTGAAGATCTTCTTGAAAGCATTCCATAAACTTTATAACCTTTTTTAAGCAATAGCCTTGCTAGGTAAGTACCATCTTGTCCAGTTATCCCTGTAATTAATGCGCTCTTAGTCATTTACCTTCTTCTCCCAGTAGTTCAATATATCCCCGAGAGTTTTATCAATTTGGTATCTAGGTGTCCACCCTAGCTTAGTGATTTTTGAGTTTGAAATAGGGGGAGTACTGTAATCATTAGGTCTAAAGAGGTTGGGGTCTTGCTCAACTTTAAAGTCTATTCCAGAAAGTTCTTTTAAGAAACTGATTACTTCGTTTAATGCAATGTTTTTTTCTGAGCAGATATTAAAAACTTCACCTCTTTGAGCGGTTTCTAGTATTTTAAAATAAGCTCTGATTGTGTCTCTTACATCTGTAAAATTTCGTTCTACTGAAATGTTACCTACTGTAAGAACTGGCTCTCTTTTTCCGTGCATCATTTGAGCTACTTGTTTAGCCCAGCATGAGATTGCAAAAGATGGAGATTGTCCAGGCCCAATATGATTAAAAGGTCTTGCTATAAGAGTGTCGAAAGGGAAGGAGTCTTCAAGAGACTTGATTAGCTGTTCGGATGTATATTTACTTACCGAATAAGGATTAGTCAGATTTGGAGGTGAGTCCTCATTAATCGGTTCATTTCCCTTTCCGTAAA
>CATLVA010000070.1 GCA_950060715.1 uncultured Oligoflexia bacterium
AGCAATGGGATAATGTCATAAATATAAACCTCAAAGGAAGTTTTAATATGACTCAACAAGCGGTTCTTCACATGATGAGAAAACGCTACGGTCGAATCATTAATATCTCTTCAATTGGAGGTCAACTCGGACTACCAGGACAGGCCAATTACGCTGCATCTAAGGCCGGACAAATTGCTATTTCAAAATCAATGAGTAAAGAAGTGGCAAAGAGAAATATCACTATCAACAATGTTCTTCCTGGGTTTATCGAAACAGAGCTTTTAAGTGATCTAGACCCTGAATTAGTAAAACAATATAAGTCAGAAGTACCAATGAAGAGGTTTGGGACGACTAAAGAGGTCGCTGCCGCAGTTAAATTTTTAGCTAGTAGTGATGCCAGCTATATCACAGGTGCCTGCTTAGAAATCTCTGGTGGACTATAATGAGTATTAAAAACTTTCTTCCTCAAAGAGAGCCTTTTCTCTTTATCTCTGATGAATATGTTTTTGAAGAAGACTCCATTGAAACTAGTTATCATTTTCATGCAGATCATGATTTTTTCAAGGGACATTTTCCCGAAAATCCAATCGTCCCGGGAGTTATACTCTCAGAGCATTGCTTTCAATCAGCTGCTGCCTTAATGGGTATGCGTGCTGGGGATGGCATCAAAAGTTTAGCTGTTGTAAGTAGAATCCAGTCAGCTAAATTTAAAAACATGGTGACTTCTAACGAACAAGTCAAAACAAAAACAATTTTAGTAGAAGAGATGGGGCAAGCGGCATTTTTTAAATCAACTGTCTCAAATGAACAAAATAAAAAAGTACTCATCATAGAGTTTGCATGTACATTGGTGGAAAATGCTTAATTTAGAAAACAAATCTTATCTCGTTACAGGAATCGCTAACAAAAAAAGTGTTGCCTATTTCATTGCTAAGAACCTCGAGCAAGCGGGCGCTAAACTTATCCTTACTGCGCAAACAGAAGAGCACCAAAAAAAAATTCAAAAACTATTTACGGACTCTCCAGTACTAATATTAGATGTTGAAAATAAAGATCATATCCATGATTTAAAAAACAGCATTAGTCAGCACTGTAATGAGCTTCAAGGATTGGTGCACTCTATTGCATTTGCTAATTTCACGACTCCCGATTTTCTTGCAACTCCCAGAGAAGACTTTCTCCAGGCCACGCAAATCAGTGCCTTTTCTTTTGTAGAAATTTCCAATGCATTACGAGATATATTCTCGGATGATGCGTCTCTACTGACTATTTCCATATCAAATACCAAGGCCACAAGCTATGGCTACCTTGGACCTATTAAAGCTATGCTCAATAGCTTATCCGGGTACATGGCCAAATCTTTCAGTGAATTTTCCAATATTAGAGTCAATACCATTGCAGCAGGACCACTAAAGACTTCTGCATCAGCAGGGATTCCTGACTACTTAGATAATTACCTTTTTGCTGAAGCGTTAACACTTCGAAAAAAAGCTCTAGAGACTAATGAAGTTGCAAAAACTGCTCTGTACTTGCTCTCAGATCTTTCAAGTGGACTAAATGGACAAACCATCACTCTCGATGCAGGAATGAATTTAAATTATTTTGACCAAGATGTAGTAAAAACCTACACCAAGGCCAAATTTTAATTAGAGTATATTTTTCTACGCGTTTGTAACTTTCATTTCTTTGCCATCAAAGCTGATGACAACTGGCTTATCTTCATACGCAGTAGCAAGATTAATTGGTCTTTTCCAAATAGCATAGAGATTCGACATCGTCTCATGAGCAAATTGAAGATCTAGATCAACACCGTAATGAACATGCTTAAAAAGCAACTCTTTACGATTTTTGTAGTTAGCATCTTCTACCTCTATAATTGGCGACCCAAAATTCGTTAACTGAGAAAGAAGTTTCTGCTTTATAGCTTGAAAATCTCTGGTATCAATCTCCATTCTCTGGGTTCTTGGATTATACTTATAAGTAAAAATTTGCTGCCTATTACAAAACTCAGGCGTTAAGAATTCATTGATAAAGGAAATATCATTATGCGATTTCCTAATTTCAAATATCTTTTCTCGGCCTAAATTCGCGTTAGTATTCCAATTTTCTTTCGCATACATATCAGTACACTCGTTATACTCTTTACCAAAGCGACCAGTATTCCAGCGATATTCAATATCCCTAAAAAGCTCAATTCCAATTTTATATGGATTGATATTCTTTTTACTCATGGCCATAACACCAGCATGCTTTTTCGCAAACTCAATAAACTCTGAAGGATCCATCACCTTCTGATTCATCATAGTCGAGTGCCAATAACTGGCCCAGCCCTCATTCATAATTTTTGTTATTCTCTGAGGTAGGAAGTAATAAGCTTCATTGCGAAGACAAGCGATAATATCGGCTTGCCACTCCTCTATTGGAGCATTTTCAATAAGAAACAAAAGAATATCTCTCATCCCTTTTGAAGTATTTTTCTCAGCGACCATATCTTCTTCTTCAGAGTTACGCTGTATCTCATCATCAGAACGATTTCGATCATTGGCGCGCATATAAGACTTTAAAGCCGCAGACCTATCATCTACAACATAGCCTCCATGTTCACGCTCTTCACGGTAGGCCATTTCTTTTTCAAAACGACTCTTTTTCACATCTTGAGTTTCAAAGAGCATATTCATATCAAGAAGGTTTTCAAGCGACAAAACTCGATCAATAAAGCGTTCAACTTTATTCACTCCGTGTCTTTCCATATACCTTCTAATCTTAGAGCCGTTATTGGCCATAACATCCATCATCTTGCGATTAGTATTGGAAAACCACATATTGTTTTTGAAAAAATCATTATGTCCATAAACATGGCACATAACCAGTTTTTGATCGAGCCAATTATTTACTTCTAAAAGATAGGCGTAACAAGGATCGGTGTTTATTACCATCTCATAGATTTTTTGCATCCCATAGCGGTAACCTTTTGAGAGCTGATCGTAATCCATCCCAAATTTCCAGTGCGGATACCGAATAGGAAAACCACCTTGAGCGGCAAGAATATTTATCGTGTCGTAATCACACATCTCAAAAACTTGCGGAAAGTAGTCCAAACCAAACTCGTCTGCATGGCCTTGTACTTTCTTTTGGAGTTCAAGTAATTCCTTACTTAAGGGTTTGGTTCTCAACATTATTTACCTTTTCCTAAAAATTCTTTAATCGAATCTAGGATTGCTTCTTTATTCTTGATTTTACTCATGATCACCGAGTCGTGCTCTGTTCCGTACTTTTGAGCAAGATCCTTAAAGAATTGCCCTGAACCGTAGCGACTCTCAACTTGTCCGTAACAAAACATATTCGAGTTAGGTAAGATAAATTCATCTAATAATTGGAGACAAATCTTAGTGTCATCGGCTGACCAATTATCACCATCAGAAAAATGAAAAGGATAAATATTCCATTCTGCTGGATTATAATCTTCTTCAATAATATTTTTACAAAGCTTAAAAGCAGAAGAAATCAGTGTCCCACCACTTTCTCTTGTCCTAAAAAACGTATCTTCATCCACTTCTTTTGCGGTTGCATCGTGGATGATATAGCGAATCTCAATATCTTTATATTGGGACTTAAGCCAAAGATTTATCCAAAAAGACTCCGTGCGAACAATCTCTTTTTGCTCTTCACCCATTGAACCAGAAACATCCATCATATAAATAACGACTGCGGAGTTTTCCATCTCAATTTTAGTGTCGGCACTTCTAAAACGATAGTCTTTCCTAATGGGAACAACCTTAGGATTGGTTGGGTCATAAACCCCCATCGAAATTTGGCGTTTCAGTGCTTCTTTATAGGTTCTTTTAACGTGTTTAAGAGAGTCCGGCCCAACTGTTCCGATTGAGGTGTACTTATCTACCGTTGATGACAGCTGCTGCTTACCCTTAGGCTCAATATTAGGAAGTTCTAACTCTTCACTGAGGATCTTTGCCAGATCATCAACACTCATCTCAACTTCTAGTTCTTTCGCACCTTCACCTTCGCCAGCTTCACCTTGTCCCGGCTCACCTTCTCCAGGTTGTCCATCTACCGGATCACCGTTTTCTCCGTCGCCTTGCCCGGTTCCTCCTTCGGATTTGTCACCAAATTTAAAGCGAGGAATATCGATACTAGGCATAGGAACTTTAAACGCATCATTACCTTTAGGAATGATTTGCTGTCCTTGCGAAATATACTTTCTTAAATTGTCTCGGATCTTACCTTTTACAATTCTTTTGAACCTGGCATGATCTCGTTTTATTGGATGGTCCAAGGGCCTCTCCTATCCTTTAATTGAATCACCTTTGGCAAAAATACTAGAAACATAATTTAAAGTATCAGTTGCACAAATATCACAGTATCCAAAATTCTTAATCAAACGAGTTTTAACAACATCGATCTTCTCTTGCGTTTGCTTATCAACAACATTTGAAATAATTGTTGTAAGTTTAATACTGTCTTTTTGATCCTCAAAAAGTTTTAATTCTAATGCTTTTTGTAGAGTTTCATTCATGCGGTAATCAAATTGCTTACCTTCAATTGCCAGTGCACCAATGAAGTTCATGATTTCACGTCTAAAATCATCTTTAATACTCTCTGCAATATCCACTTTCTCTTCAATAGAGCGCATGAATCTCTCATCAGCATCTTCAAGCTTTCCAGAGTACTTATTTCTCAGTTTTTCTTTTTGAGTATAAGCTTTGATATTGTCGATATAGTTAGCGCAAAGAGTTTCAATCGCCTGCTCATCAACACTGATAGCTTTTTGCACATCATTTTTAATAATGTCTTCATACTCTTGTCTAGCAACCGCTAACATTTCTCTGAAGTGATCAAGTTGATCTTGTGAGCTAATCAAACCATGATGCTTTAACCCTGACTCAAGTTCATTGAAAACCATAAATGGATTTAAACATCCCGCATGAGAGTTTTTAACTAAAGCGTTTGAAATCTTATCTTGGATGTAACGAGGAGAAATACCATCAAGACCTTCTCGATTAGCTTCTTTTCTAAGTTCTTTAACATTATCTTCATTATAACCAGGAAGTGTTTTTCCGTTATAAAGTTTTAGTTTTTGAAGCCTAGTTAAGTCAGCTTTCTTTGGCTCTTCTAGACGAGTAAGGATCGCCCACATACTGGCCATATCAAGAGTGTGAGGCGCAATATGCATATGAGGGATTGTCTCACTATTATAATCTTTATTATAGATTCGAATTTCCTGATCTAATCTTGTAATATATGGGACATCAATTTTAACCGTTCTATCTCTTAGAGCTTCCATAAATTCATTTGATTGAAGCTTCCTAAATTCAGGCTCATTTGTATGCCCTAAAATAACTTCATCAATATCTGTTTGAGCAAACTTTTTAGGTTTAATTGACTGCTCTTGAGAGGCTCCTAGAAGATCATACAAGAAAGCAACATCAAGTTTTAACATCTCGATAAATTCAACGATACCTCGGTTGGCGATATTGAATTCACCATCAAAATTAAAGGCCCTTGGATCAGAATCTGATCCATAAAGTGCAATCTTTCTATAGTTGATATCACCTGTAAGTTCTGTCGAATCTTGGTTTTTTTCATCTTTAGGTTGGAAAGTACCAATACCAATTCTATCTTTTTCAGAAAGTAGAAGTCTTTTTACGCGGATATGCTTCATGACTGTTCTCCAGTCACCATCAAACTTCTTCATGAACTCAGACATTATAAAACGACAAGCAGGATTTACTTCACCTTTAATTTTAATTTTTCTATCGGAGTCAATTTGAGAATTTAATTCAGCTAAAAACTGCGCCCTTACTTCATGAGGAATAAGCTTTAAAGGATCTTCGTGCATCGGTGAAGGAAATACTTTCGCCTCACCAAGAATTTCGCTTTCTTCATCTGTAACCCATTCATAAGTGTATAAAGCACCTTCATCAGTTCTGGAGTAATGCTCTAATCCCTTCTTTAAGAGTCTAGAGATAGATGATTTAGCAGAACCTACTGGACCATGAAGAAGTAGAACCCTTTTTTCTGTTCCATATCCTTTAGCGGCTGATTTAAAAAAGTTCACTAACTTCATTAAATGCACATCAATTCCAAAGATTGCATCCTTTCCATTTTCTATTGGATCATCGAAAAAATGATAACGAGTTATTTCTTTTTTATATTCGGTATAAGTTGAAGTTCCATATGAAAGGATCATGTCATGCACTCTTTGAAATGCATTACGTGCGATATGAGGATTTTTAACAATCAGGTCGATATAGTCTTGAAAACTACCTTCCCAATGTAGGTGTGAAAAATCTTTTTTCGAATAATTCTTTTCCATAAAACTATTAATATCTATGCTCATAAATCCCCTCCTAAAGGCTCTTTTATTCTAACATGAAACTATTTGTTATTTCAGCAATTTATCTGGTTTTATACTTGTGCTTATCGGTCGGTTTTTAAATTATTTGAACATATTTTTATAATAGATATAATAATACTTAATTTCAAAGACTTGGAGGGTAAGTTGCCAGTTATAGCTTTTGGTGGCTCAGATATAGGTATGAAAAGAAAGACGAATCAAGATTCGATTTGTCTTTTACCAGAATATCATTTCTATGCCGTAGCAGATGGGATGGGCGGACATAATGGCGGAGATATTGCTTCACAAATGTCAGTCAAACTCTTCCCTCAATATTTCGCGAAACATTCGCAAGAAGTTGAAGTTGAACAACTTCTGAGAGATTCGGTCAAGCATATCAATAGATCGATTTACGATTTTGGCCAAAAAAATATTGATTTACGCGGAATGGGAACAACCATAAGCTGCATCTTACTCGATGAGAAGCATTTAAATATTGCCAATATTGGTGACTCTAGAGTCTATCTAATCAACCAAAAGAAAATATATCAACTCTCCAAAGATCACTCTCTAGTTCAGGAAAAATTAAATTTAGGAATCTATGATCGTGAAGAAGCAAGACTGGACCCACAAAAAAATGTCCTTATCAGAACGGTGGGTTTTGAAAAAGAAGTTGAAGTAGATACCTACAAATATAAGATTTCAAAAAATGATATCTTTTTGATCTGCTCTGATGGTTTACATGGCAAGGTAGCTGACGCTGATATTATAAATATCATCAATACAAAAA
>CATLVA010000071.1 GCA_950060715.1 uncultured Oligoflexia bacterium
ATGTGGTCAGTCGTTACTGAATCCGCAAGCATTGCGAGCGCATACGCGCCTTCGATGTTTTCTGTAGCGGCTGGCTCTGCGCCCATACCTTCAAAAAATGGAGGGTTTTGGATATAAGTTGAGTCTTCAGACCAGCTATAAGTTTCACCAGTTGTCGATTTAATATCTTGCCACTCTTGAGTTCCATCAAAAACATTAGCATAACGAGAAGCAAACATTTCAGGAGTGATTGCTGTTCTTAGTGTTTCTGTGATCTCTTCATTTGAAGGCCAAATATCTTTTAAGAAGACATCGTTTCCATCTTTGTCTTTTCCAAGTGGATCAGTTGATAGGTTAATATTCATATTACCCGCAATTGCGTAAGCTACAACTAAAGGAGGTGAGGCTAGGTAGTTTGCTTTAACATCTGGAGAGATTCTTCCTTCAAAGTTTCTGTTTCCTGAAAGAACTGAAGTCGCAACTAAGTCACCCTGTTGAATAGCTTTAGAAAACTCAGGCTTTAATGGACCAGAATTTCCAATACAAGTCGTACAACCGTAACCAACTAAGTTAAATCCTAATGCATCCAAGTCTTTTTGTAGGTTAGCTGCTTCTAAATAGTCAGAAACGACTTTAGAACCAGGTGCTAAAGACGTTTTTACCCATGGCTTAACAGATAAACCTCTCTCTAATGCTTTTTTCGCTACTAGACCAGCACCAAGCATAACCGATGGGTTTGAAGTGTTAGTACAGCTTGTAATAGCTGCAATAACGACATCACCTTGAGAAATTTCAAAATCATGTCCTTCAACTTTTACTGATTTTTTTAATTCAGTAGATTTAAAAGTGTTTTGCATATCTTTTTCGAACTGAGCAGGAGCATCAGTTAAAAGAATTCGATCTTGAGGTCGCTTAGGTCCAGCAATCGCAGGTTTAACACTTGAAATATCTAGTTCAAGTGTGTCAGTAAACACAGGTTCATCACCATCGTTTGCCCATAGACCTTGCTCTTTAGCATAAGCTTCAACTAGTTCAACTCGCTTAGGATCACGTCCTGAGAATTTTAAGTAATTAATTGTTTCACTATCGATTGGGAAGAATCCCATAGTCGCACCGTACTCTGGCGCCATGTTAGCAATAGTCGCTCTATCAGCAAGAGAAAGGTTTTTAAGTCCTTCACCATAGAATTCAACAAATTTACCAACAACACCTTTTTCTCTTAGCATTTGAACAACTCTAAGAACTAGATCTGTTGCAGTTGTTCCCTCTGAAAGAGTTCCTGTTAATTTGAAACCGATTACTTCTGGGATAAGCATCGTTACAGCTTGTCCAAGCATTGCTGCTTCAGCTTCGATACCACCAACACCCCAACCAAGAACTGAAAGTCCGTTGATCATTGTAGTGTGCGAGTCAGTTCCAACTAGAGTATCACAGTATGCAAGCTCACCTTCGTCAGTTCCTTTAGTCCAAACAACTTGTGCCGTGTACTCTAGGTTTACTTGGTGAATAATTCCTGTTCCCGGAGGAACAACTTTGAAATTATCAAAAGCAGTCTGTCCCCATTTTAGGAATTCATATCTTTCTTTATTTCTTTCAAACTCAAGCATAACGTTACTTTTGAAAGAGTTATCTGATCCATAGTGGTCAACCATTACTGAGTGATCAATAACTAAATCAACTGGAACTTGAGGATTAATTTTCTTAGGGTCTCCACCTAGGTTTTTAATCGCATCTCTCATCGCAGCGAGATCAACAACTGCAGGAACACCGGTGAAGTCTTGCATCATTACGCGTGCTGGGTAGTAATTGATTTCGTGAGTAGATTTCTTTTCAGATGCCCACTTGTTAATGGCTTCGATATCAGCTTTGAAAACTGTAAAGTCATCTTCATTACGAAGAAGGTTTTCAGCCAAAACTTTTAAAGACTTTGGAAGTTTATCCAAATTTGAAAGTCCATTTTTTTGAGCTTCTTTCAGTGAGTAGAATTTGTATTCTTTTCCACCCGCAGAAATTGAGCTAAACGCGTTAAACGAGTTCTTGCTTTTTGCCATGTGTTACTCCTAGATGATTTAATTTGAGGTATCCTATCATAATAACTATGGAACTTGCATAAGATTTTTCTTAACAGAAGCCCATGACATGATAAAATTTGGCCATGAGTTTAATCATTAACGCAAAAGATTTTCATTCGATTCATTACTCTATGGTTATTATCAATGAGACCAGCGGGCTGGAGAATCGTGACGTAAAGCGCTATTCTCTTGAAGAATTAGATTCAACGGGAGTAAAGTTAAAAATTCCCGGTTCTATTTGTCAAAAGGGCCATGTATTAGGTGTCATTTTTTTTCGAGGTAAAAGAGTAAAAATTCCAAAGAAAATACCTGCTAGTCGTCAGGGAGGGGAAATCTTCTTTTCTGCGATTGGAAAAGTTAAAGAAAAGTTTATAGATGACGATTCGGACCAAGTTATTATTGAGGTCCAGTTCACACAGTTCGATAATCACACCTGGCAATCAATGCTGGAAGAATACGCAGAAAAAAAGAGTCAAGTGAGAGAATTATTTAAAGGGATGCGATTAAATCATGACTGATCTATCGAAATTCGCAGCCGCTATGAAGGTCAAAAAAGTTGTCTTATGTTCGGATAACTCAACTGATAAATCTTCATGGAAAAGATATTTTGTTGAAGCAGGTGTACCAGTTGCCCAGGTGATAACGACCTCAAGTTTTCAAGAAGCAAGTGAAGCTTTGAGTAAGAATCCTGATATATTTATGACAGGGCAATATGTTAACAACCAGTCTTGTATTGAGTTAGTTGATAGGCATATTGAAAAGCAACCAGATAGATCTCGAGCTTGGACTTTTGTTTGCACCGAAAATAATTCTCTGCTTTTGAGTTCATATCTAGCGGAAAAAAATGTAGATGGGATAATCTTAAAACCTTATAACAGCCAAGATATAAGCGATTCATTAGGTCCTAGTCTTATTGCAAAACTAGAGATGAAAAAAGAAACGAAGCTCTATCACGAAATCTTGGCCCTGGTGAAAACGGATCAACTAGATGAGGCCAGTGAAAAGCTTGAGGTCTTTAAAAAAGGTAAAGAGCAAAATCCCTATCCTTATTATTTAGAAGGACTAATAAAAGAGGGACGTAATAATATTGATGAGGCCTTAGAGTTTTATTTCAAATCACTTAAATTTGATGAAAAAAATTATCTAGTGCTTTCCCGTTTATTCGACCTTTTAATGGCCAATAGAGATTATGAGCAGGCTTATTCCTGCGCAGAAGTTTTAAGTGAAAATCATCCTATTAACCCCAACCGAAGCCCCGAGATGATTCGAGCTTCAATTGCGACCAAGAATTTTGAAAATTTAATCAAATTTTGTGACGCCATTTTAAATAGTACGGGCAATATTGCTGGTCTTGAAAAACCTCTCGCAGCTGCACTTATTGTTGCGGCAAAGTCTTTGGCGTCAGCTCCAAAGGCCAGGGATTTAGTCATCGACGCTCTTAGAAGAGGAGTCAGTCTTATCGATAGAAATAGTCCAATCTTTATTTCTGCCCTTGAAACTTTTTTAATGGTAGATGATCTAGTCGATACGAAAAAACTATTAGACGAAATTCCATCTGACGAGATGGATGAGGACTTATTGGCCATTGACCTTGAGTATACCTATAAATCAACAACACCAGTTGCAGCCTTCGAAAAAGCGCAAGGATTGGTAAAAATTGATAAGGCAAACGAGAAGTCTTATTTAATTTTATTAAAAGCAGCCAAAGAATTAGGTAAGGACTCTAACAAGCTAGAAGATATGGCCTTTGATGCGGCTCGAATATTTCCCGATCTAAAAAATGAATTTTTAAATGCTATTAAATAAATGAGTGTTTAAGTTTAGTACTTCTTAAAAAATCTTAAATCATTGTTAAAACCGTGACTTATCCCTTTTTTTTTTCAACAATTGTCTTTAGGCACATAAAAAAGGTACTAGTATGCAAAACTCCTACTATCAAATTGCACAAATGTTTTCACGTAAAGCGACTTCCAAACAGTTTGATGAAATGTTTCATCAACCTGAAAAAGAAGATCCAAGATTTCTAGATGACTTCTTCATTAAAGTCTTTATCGAGATGAAGGAAAAGTTTCAAGTGAGCTTTAAATTCATTGGCGAAGAGAATTTTAAAATACTCGTTTATGAATATTTGAGAAATGTTCCTTACCATAATGATAATTATGGCCACTTATTCCCTGAGTTTATCGGGCAAATTCCAGTATTGGATCAGATGCGCTATTTAAAGTGGATTGCAAAACTTGATTGGTTTTGGTTTGCAGATAACAAAGAATCAATTACGCTACCTAAAGGGACGCTTAATTCTTGGGGGAACCTCCAGCGAGATGAAGAGCAAATACAAATTGAAATCGATGAAAGCGTAATGGAAAGGTTAGTTGTAAAGAAATTCGGAAACGAGTTTAAGATAGTTGCAGTTTAATTTTTCTTGGATTAACGCTCTCGATATTACTAAAAAAGTTAATACTAGATGGGTGTATATTCAGAAATAGATTTAAAAGAAATCAATGAAATTCTAAAATATTATGAGTTAGGTAATGCTGTGTCTTTTAAGGCCACGATAACTGGAATTTCTAACTCGAATTTCAAAGTAACTCTTTCAAATGGGAAAGAGGTTTTGTTAAAAGTGTCTAATGACAAAACTTTAGAGCAGCTAGAAAACGAACAGCGAATTCTTGAAGTACTAGAGAACTACAATTATCTCCATTCTATCCATCCTTTCAAAACAATAAAAGGGAAACCAATCTATCATCATAAGAATTTCTTTGGTGTTGTGTTTCCTTTTATCAATGGGCTCCCTCCAAAGATTGATAAATCCACAATTCAGCAAATTGGAAAGGCATTAGCAGAATTGCACAGCTTAGAAATTCACAAAGAAGACCTGGCCAGCATCAGAAGGCACGATTTAGTGGGCTACGGAGGGCTTAGTATTCAAGACTTTGTTCAAAGTGAAGAATGTCCAAAAGATTTTAGAGAAGCTTTTGAAACCGTTTTTCCTGATGGAGTTTCAGCTATCCCGTATGATATTTTCCCAGCCGGTATCATTCATGGTGATCTTTACTTTGATAATTCTCTTTTTCACGAAGGTAAACTTGTTACCTTGATAGATTTTGAACAATCAGGAAGAGGGCGTTTCATTCTTGATCTAGGTATCGCAATCAGTGGTAGCTGTATGAATCAAGATCATTCCCAAATAGATTTGGAATTAGTGGAAAATTTTCTCAAAGGGTATGAGCAAGGTAGGCATCTACTTGCGATAGAAAAAGAATACTTAGTTGTGGCCGTAAAAGTCGGATTCTTCTCAATCGCTCTGTGGAGAATAAAAAGATTTTATGCTGGAAACCTAGATCAGTCGAAAAAATTTAATTACCGTGAATTGACCGAGAGATGTCTTAGATTTCATTCAATGAAATCAAATGATGATCAATTTTAAGTTTTTGTCTGAGCAATTGTCTAAGTCTTTGCGCTAAGGGTGAGAGTTTCAGTTTTTAAGCGGTTAAAATATTTTTATCAAAAACCTCAAAAGGAAGATAAATGACAACATTAAAGACAGAGACAAGAGAACTAGGCTTATCGAGTGGAGATCTTAATAAGTTTAGAAAACAAGGGAGAATTCCTGCCGTGGTTTACGGAAAAGAATTATCATCGTCAAAGTCTATTTGGGTAAACCAAATTGATTTCATGAAAGTTTACCATGACACAGGTAAGATCATGGAAATGTCAGTTGACGGAAAAACTGAAATGGTAAATGCAAAAGTAATTGATCGTGGACCGATGGGAACACTTATGCACGTTAATTTTCACCAATTAAAAAGAGGACAAAAAACATTGGTTAAAGTTCCTCTACATGCCGATGGTGAAGCAAAGGGTGTAAAAGAAGGTGGAATCCTTTCATGGAGTCACGAGACAATACAAATTGAAGGTGTTCCAAAAGATATTCCTGAAAGTATCCATGTAGACATTTCTGCTCTTGAGATTGGAGCTGTTCTTCATGCTTCTGATATTAAGTTAGCGAAAGGTTTAACTTTAGTTGATGACGCTGAGATGGCGATACTATCAATTCAGGCTCCAAGTAAAGCTGCAGAAGCTGAAACTGCTGGAGCAGAAGAAGCAGCTGAGACCGCAGCACCTGCTGGTGGTGAAGAAGCTTAATGCTTTATCATTTAATATCTAAGCATCAATATGACCTCGCCAAAGAGCGAGGTCTTTATGCACCTGATTCTCTCGAGTCGGAAGGCTTCATACATTTTTCTACAAATGAACAAGTAGATACAACCGCTAAACGTTTCTATTTCAAACAAGAAAATCTTATGCTTTTAGAGATTGATCCTAATCTTTTAAAGGCAGAAGTAAAATTTGAACCAGCAGACAATGAATTGTTTCCTCATCTCTATGGAGAGTTAAACATGGATGCGGTTGAAAATGTTTATGAGTTGTCTTGGAAGGGTGAAGAGCTAATACGTAGTCAGCAGTCTTCTTAGAAAATCTTTTTCACAAACACTATTCGAGCGCTCACGTCTTGCTATGAGGCTAATTTTATCAGTTTCATAGGGTGTAAATAGTTGAGTGTCCATTTCACTAAATTTAATGATCATTTGTGTGATTATGTCGGTAGCTTCCTCTATTTTTTGTAAGCTTGGTCTACATTGATGAGCTGGAACATGAATAAAGCCGTAGGGGAGTTCCGGAAACTTATAACTCATATTGTACATAGTATTATTACAGACAAATCTCTGAGCATCGTTAGAAGCCAATGTAATGGATTTCTGCTTATTGTAATCAAGTTCACAAAATGGTTCAGACCAATCAATATTAAGCCCTAGAGATTTTGGAGCTCCTTTTATAATTTGAGAGCCACGTCGGCGTTGGCCAATATTGTCAGCACCCCACCCATTGTCCCAGTTATAGGCAACTGTCTCTAGTTTTAAATTTCCACACCCCCCTTCACCAAGGCTTATCACCAATTTAGGCTGCTCTGTCGAGTTTGCTAGGCATAGGGCAATTTGCTCA
>CATLVA010000072.1 GCA_950060715.1 uncultured Oligoflexia bacterium
TATTGTATCTCACACATTGAATGCTAATTATCTGCCTGTATTAGATGTTACCAAAAAAGTTACCAAATGTTACCAAATGTTACCAAACATAGAACCTAAATCCTCACGACTCAAACCAAATATTTAGCTAGTCGTTGGCCCTATGGGTCTTCACCTCATTATTTACCTTTCACCCAAATTTAATTTTTAATTTTTCAATACGGCTTTGCGTCTACGGCCTTGCAAAATGAAAAAGCTCTTTTTATTTCATAAAATTTCTTCGCCAAAAAAAACATTAATAAAAATAAAAAGAGCTATCGTGAAAGTAAAAAATATTTCAATCGAGTCAATTAATAAAGACTTTTCTTCATTCGGAGGCATAAAAATTTATGACCTCCTATACAACCTATTAAAAACTCGTGAACAAACTAATTCTCTACTTCCAGAAAAGAAGCTCAACTCTGGTATTTCTCAAGAAGATAAGTTTAAAACTCTTATCTTTAAATTTATTTGTGGTGGTGATTGCCTCGATGATCTAGATTGGCTAAAGCTTGATACCTTATTTAAAAATGTTACTTCGGGAGGTATTGCTTCTACAACTGCCGGAGACTTTTTGAGATCTTTTTCAACTAGATCAATTGAACAACTTGAAGAGCAATTAACATTACTCGCTTTAAAACAAAGACAAATTCTTTTTCCTGAAGATAAAGTTTTTGAACTTGCTATTGACTCTACTCCACATATTCAAACAGGTTTAAAGATGGAAGGTTTGCAATATGATTACAAAAATAATTGGGGACTAAATTCACTCAATGCCTATGATCAGTATGGATTTAGTTATGGTTTTCAACTTCGCCCTGGAAGTACTTATTCCGCAAATGGATCAGGGGCAATGATCAGAAACATTTTAAGTAAAGTGCCTAAAGGAATGAAAAAGAAAGTTCGCGGAGACTCTGCATATTGTAATTTAGAAGTTATGAATACATGCTTTGCTCAAGACGCTAAATTTGCTCTTGCGATGAAAGCAAACGTTTACAATAAAGTTTTAGAAGATAATAAAAATACAATGAAGTGGAGAAAAACTAAGATTAATTTTTTTGATTCTGATGAGTGTGAAATCGCCAACGCTGTTTATGCTCCAGAAGGACTTCAAGGTAAAACTAAAACCTTAAGAGTTGTTTGTATTCGAGCTCCAAAAGAAGATGGTTACAAGTATTATGCAATTCTCACAAATATTTTTAGTCATGAATGGAAAGCTAAGCAAGTTATTAAGTTTTATAGAGGTAGAGCTAATTGTGAAAACTTTATCAAAGAACAAAAGAATGGATTAGATTTTAAACACTTCCCTTGCAAGAAATTAGATGCAAATAGAGTTTATGGATTAATTGGAACCATCGCATACAACATGATGAGAACAACATCTTTTTTGATCAGTGAAAGAGGATGCTTATCAAAAAAAATAAGAAAATTACTTTTAGAAATACCATGTCAGATTGTTAGTCATGCCCGAAGGCTAACGATTAAGATTAACTATATACGAAAGGAGGTGTTTGATTGCTGTTACAACAAATTAAAAAAAATAGTAGCAAGGTTTTACGAAAAATCGACCTGAGCGGGCTCTTTGACAATCGAATAATAGTAAACCAGCTGCGCTACCCGGGTTCAGGCTGAGCTATGCCTGGAAAATAGCTCTTTAAGGCGCAAGTGTGCTAGCTCGAGAAAAGATGAGCATGCAAGGAGGATAGATTTTGGTTTAAGACATAGCTAATGAAAAAATTTGGGATTTTTGACCGGAATTGGCCAGAGACGACAAGGTTTTGGAAGATTTGTGAAAAATTTTGGATTTAGAAAAAATTCTTGTGAAAGGAATCAAGTGGTATGACGCAGACTTATGGGGATTTGGGTTCTAAATTCATGATTTGGCATCTTAGAAAAATTTTCCTAAACTAGGTGGCACTACAAAGCTCAATCTGTTTTTTGCCTATTACCTATACGTTCAGACACGACACTAAACAATGACAAATAGCCTCATTTCACATATAAAAAGCTAATTTGTACTATTTTACCAACAACTGCTACTTATTAATCATTTATGAGCCAATAAGGTCGATTTTTGCTGTGATCCTCACCTAGTCTCTCAGAAACTTTCTTCATTCGCTCATTCTCTTGAATTATAGCTCTCACAACATTTGCATTCTTTTCACACAAATCTCGCCCCATAGAAGCAACCCAAACACTATCATCACTTCGGCACTCAAGAAACTGCATAAGTGTAATGGTCATAAGAGAGTAAGCATAAATGAAGATAAGCTTTTAAAGCTTTTTGAAAAGCCGGTGAGAGAAATTAGTATAACTGAAACATTAGCAGACCTTGTCTCTAAAGCTCTCAAGGTTCAGCATGACAAAGCTCAAGCAAAGCATCGTGAAGTAATGGATCAGTATCGTTTTGAAATACAACAAGCTGAAAAGGAAGAAGACAAAGCATATAACCTACTAACCTCAAGTATCATTGATGACTCAACATACAAGAAACAGATTAGTAAAATTAGACTTAGAAAGAGAAACTTTGAAGACCTACTAGAGCAATCTCAGTCTGGAATTACTAAGAAGTTTTACGAGCTTATCTCGCCACTTCAGAAACTTGCAGACATAAAAAAAGCCACTCCGAAAAGTGGCTTTTTAAGTGTTTCCAAAAGATGGTGCCCCGACGCGGGCTCGAACCACGGACACAAGGATTTTCAGTCCTTTGCTCTACCAACTGAGCTATCAGGGCACTTTCAAAAACGTGATAGTTAAAGTATTGTTTTTTACTGAAATCGTCAAATAAAAAAGTAAAAGAAATGCCAGTAAAACTTCAGAAAAAAATTTTAAAGAACGAACACTTCAATTTTAATGCAATTTTATTTATGCCGGAGAACCCAAGAGACAAAATTGCACTCTTCACCCATGGCTATACCGCCTCTAAGAGCGATTGTTTGAATTGGGCACAGCGTTTAAGTGAAGCTGATGTAACGACTGTCATTTTCGATCTACCAGGGCATCACCTGGGAAGCTTTAACGAAGTGGAAAGCTTTGAGGTCTTTACTGAAAATGCTCATAAATGCTTTCTAACCGCCTTTGAGTGGCTTCAAACGGAAGTCCCTAACCCAAAACACCTTACTCTAGGTGGACACTCCTTAGGAGCTTTATTATCGGTTCTAGCCTTAGAAATCGAAGAGTTCTCAGAGCTTGAAAAACTGGCGATTGGTGTTGGACTGGGAATCGGTCAACATAAATCCACTCATCTTTTTGAAACTACATTTTATGAGCGGACTTTAAATATCAGAAGGCAACTCGTTGATCCAAATCTGGACTCAGATCTTATGTTTCCATGGATTAAGCAAAAGAAGCTCGACCTAGACCTGACTCAAAAAAGAATTCACCTTATCACCGGTGTAGACGATGTAGTTGTTGGCGAAGGAGGAATGGAGGCACTAGCTTTTCACTTAAGAAGCCTTGGAAACGACGTCACTACCAGTGAGCCAAGAAAACTTCCTCACCATGAACCATCGGGTGCAGCGACTCATATTTATAATTTTTTGAAAAAAGAAATTACACTTTCTTAAGATTTTTTAAAAGGCCGCGTTTTCCAAGGCGCTCCATTGAGGTGTGTTTAAACTTCTCTTTAAACTTTTTATTACTAAGAGCACTCACCTCTTCATAGATTTCACTTTGAGGTCGATTAAAAAACTCAATCAACCAATTTGATTCCATCTCTTCTTGTCCCAAACTTTTTTTAACCCATGGACATACCTCTTGGCAGATATCACAGCCAAAAACTTCATTCGACTCCGTGGGATAACCAGCAGGGGCAGGAGCATCTTTAAAGAGCTCTATAGTAAACGTGCTTATACATTTAGCTGAATCAATCGTTCGCGTTTGGGCAATAATAGCGTCAGTTGGGCATGCATCAATACAACGAGTGCAAGTACCGCAATGATCGGGTTCAATCGGTTTGGTATTAAGCGATAGTTTTTCTTTTAAAATTAACGATCCAATCAAAAAATAACTTCCAAACTCTCTATTTATTATCATTGAGTTCTTACCAAACCATCCAAGCCCTGACCTAAATGCGAGGTCCCGCTCTAGAACAGGATGAACATCTAATGAAACTCCGTAATCTGTCAGCTCTAAATTCTTGGCAATACTTTCCAGCTTTTCACGAATCCATAAATGATAGTCTTGTCCCTCAAAGCCAAGGGTGTAGGCTGCAATTTTATTAGTTGGATCAGTTGAGTTTAGAAGATTCTTTGCGGGCCTATAATCAAATAAAAAAACAAGTGCACCGGTGGCTCCGGGATACACTTCATCTAAACTTTTTCTTTTATCTTTACGCTCGTCTGATAAGTATTTAAGTGGCCCATGCAGATCTTTTGCCACCCACTCGAGATAGTACTCGTAAGTTTTGGGCCTTAACTCTTCAGTATAGGCCCAGTCTACAATTTTACATTCTTTTAAAAATTCTGAATCAATTCCTAGCAGATCTTTCATTTAAAGCTTAGTGCTAAGAATCTCCAAGGCTCCGGTAGGACATTTCTCAACACATTCCATATCCATTGAGCAGTGTTTAGCATTCATTTTATTAATGACAGTATTTCGCTCACTTCCCTCACCTACTTCGTAAATATTATGAGGACAAACGCTAATACACATCTGGCATGAGGCACATAAGCTTGTATCAAGAATAATACGCCCATTCTTATCAATTTCAGCTTCATCGATTTTATTTGAAGCTTTTTCTTTTGGAACATCTTTGACGATATCAACTCTTAAAGAATTAGATGTACCTTGCTTGAAGTAGTTTCCATCACCATGAGTGATAACAATCTTATCTCCATTTTCCACAAGTCTTTTGTCTTTAAGAATTTCAATCATCTGATCTTGAATGCTAGTTATGTCATTTTCTTTTTCTTGAAAATAAAAAGGTGTGATCCCCCAATAAAGACACATCTTACGCATTACCTGAATTGAATTCGTCACTCCGAGCACTCTTTTTTGCGAGCGAAAACGGCTCATTTGCAAACAAGAGTTTCCTGATTGCGTAATCGACATAATCCATCTTGCGTTCGATTTTTCAGCGATAAGAGACGCTGCAATCTGTAGTGAACTTGAAATATTTTTTAAATCCATATGCCTTAGAAGTGGCCTTTCCTTTGGCATCTTTTCCGCTTCCATGATAATTGAACTCATCATTTGTACCGCCTCTAGCGGATAAGCTCCTGAAGCTGTCTCACCAGATAGCATGACCGCATCTGTACCGTCCCAAACGGCATTGGCCACATCATTTGCCTCAGCTCTAGTCGGTCTAGAGTTAGTCGTCATACTCTCAAGCATCTGTGTTGCAGTAATTACAGGCACACCGGCTTCATTACATAGCCCTATAATTCTTTTTTGAATGGAAGGAACCAAGTGGTTTCCAACTTCAACCCCCATATCCCCTCTGGCAATCATGATGACATCAGTGACCTTGATGATCTCTTCGATATTCTCTACGGCTTCCGGTTTTTCAATTTTAGAAATGATAGGTACATTCTTTTTTAACTTATGTAGAAGGTGCTTAACCTCTTGAATATCTTGCGCCCTACGAACGAAACTCAAAGCGATATAATCAATATCGTTTTTCAGTCCAAAAATTAGATCTTCACGATCTTTATCCGTAAAACTTGGTGCTGAAACATTTACGTTAGGAAGGTTAATTCCTTTATTCGACTTTAGGGTCCCCCCTACAATAACTTCAATATGAAGGACTTCACCTTCTTTTTTAGTCGCTTTAGCTTCCATAAGGCCATCATCAAAAAGAATTGTGGCCCCTTCATGAGCGTCGTGAACTAGGTCCTTGTAAACCGTTGGAATAAATTTATCTTGGTATTGCGGGTAATTCTCAAATTCTGCAGAAGGACCGATAACCCAAGTTTCCCCGGCTTTAAGTTCAATATTTTCTTTGAGCTTATCAACACGAATTTTTGGACCTTGAAGATCACAAAGAATCGCCACTTCGTAACCGGTATTCTTACTGGCCTGCCTAATATTTTGAATCGTCTTTGTATGACCCTCGTGAGTCCCATGACTCATATTAACTCTGGCCACGTTGATTCCGGCCATAATTAGTTTTTCAAGCATTTCAACTGAGTTGGAACTAGGTCCAATAGTAGATACGATCTTCGCTCTGCGGCTCATATTATTTCCTTAATTAGTATTTGGCATAGTATAAGGGAAAAATTAAGCGTTCGTCACTCGAACTGTTGACTTCATATCCTCAATTCTTGATGAATAAGCTTTTTTGAGCTGCGCGATTCTATCTTCGTACTGAGTCACGAGTCTTTCTCTTTCGGAAGTCGAGGCCATTTGGAGTCTTTGAAGCTCTCGCGCAAAGAATTTATTATTCTGATCAATAACTTCTTGATAACGCTTCGATTCAGTAACCAATTTGTTACTCAGCTCAAAATGCAAATCCTTAATCTTCTTACGTGAGGCAATCGTTTGTTCATTGATTTTCTCATTGAAAACGGCCTGCATTTTATCAATACGCTCTTGAAGGGCGTGTTCTTTTTCTTTACTAATCGCGCGCTCTGTTCTGACTTCACTCTCTGCTGATCTGATCGCAACATCTCTTTGCCTATCGATCTCTAAAGCTGTTTTTCGCATAATATCTTGAATCTGAACGTTTGAGTTTTGTGCAATTAATTTATTTTGCAATTCTAGATCTGCGATTCGTTTTTCATAGCTCCTGCGCATTTTTTCCATATTATCGCTATGAGATTCTTTTAAATACGCTGATTGCTTAGAGTTTTGTTCGTGTAATCTTTTTGCAATTTCACGTTTTTCTCTAATCATCTCGTTTTTAGCTTTTTCGAAATTTTTCATCGAAGCCTTACGAGCTTTTTCCATACTATCTGCAAAATCTTTTTTAAGATTTGTAATCTTTCTTTGATTTAAAATTTTAGTCTGAACTCTTCTATCTTCATTCTTATCTTCAACGTATTTCAAGCGAGTGTTATTCTCGTGAATAAT
>CATLVA010000073.1 GCA_950060715.1 uncultured Oligoflexia bacterium
ACTTTTGAAGAAAATCCCTACGACCTAAGAAAGGATGAAAATATTGAAAAGAATTTTACCTTTATTCCTGCCATTGAAGGTAGTTGGAAAAAAGAGTCAGAAAGAGCCTACAGTTTTACTCCTAAACAACATTGGCCGGCCGGAGAATCATATCAATTCTTAATTGAGGAGAAAAATTTCAGAAATAATATTTCTGTTATGAACCTGAATCATAAATTCAAAATACCAAAAGCGGATATCTGGATTAGTAGTGAAAAATTCTACGTGAACCCGAAAGATAGTGACGAGAAAAAAGCCGTGATTGCGTTGAGTTCAAATTATCCTCTGACTCTAGACTCGGTAAAAGCAAATATTGATATTGAATTACTTGATCGCAAAGGAAGAATACTTAGTTCAATGCGTTTTGATGTTTTTCATGATGAGTATTTAAAGGTGTTCTATATTCACAGTGAAAATATTAAACTCACGAGCAATCCACAAAAGGTGAGAATAAATGTTAAAAAAGGTATTTTAACTGATTTTTCAGCAAAACCTGTAAATAAGGGAGTTTCCAAAACACTTCAGATTCCCTCTAAATACTCCTTCTTAAATATTGATATCAGTGAATTAAAAGTGAGAAAAAATGAGGATGATGAATATTATCATTCAATAAAGGTGGACGCGAACACAAGACTTTCTGAAGAACAGTTAAAAAAGTATTTTAAAATTTCAAAGATCAAAGTTTACTACACACAAGCAGAATATAATGAAATCATTGGTGTGTTCGGAGAATATGCAAGTCGTTGCTTCAATACTTACTCAAAAAAAGGAATGTTAACGTTAGATCTTAACTGTAGCCTGACAGAGAACGGTAATTGGACATACGATGATAGAATGGTTCTGGAGGAAGTCGTACCTTATAGATTTAGAGAAGGTAAAATTATCGATCAAACTCGTTATGAAATGATTGTGGAACCTGAAGTGGGAGCGAGCTATCGTATAGTATTAAAGAAAGGGTTTAAATCAATTGATGGATTCGAGCTTGAATTTGATAAGGTGGTGTATTCGGTCCCAAGTGGGTACCCAAAAAATTTGAAGTTTGCTAACGAAGGATCTATCTTAAGTCTTAATGGAAGCAAGAAAATAAGCATATATGCTCGTGGAGAAAAAAGAGCAAAAGTTAAAATTAAACAGATTAAAGCCCATCAATTGCAACATTTCTTATCCATGTCATCTGCTGGTAAGAAGCAACCGTATTTTAATAATTATTATTTTAAAGAAGATAAAATCACGGATCAGTACGAGGATGTGATTTATTTTAATGAAAATCAAAAAAAGGGCGACTACTCAGAGTTTGATTTTTCTAAGTTTCTTAATAATCGAACTGAGGGAAAACTTGATTATGGTATTTTCTTTGTTGAATTAGAAGATTCAAGCGGGTCCGAAAAGGATTCTCAACTTTTCATTCTTTCTGACATGGCTTACTTAATTAAAATTTCCGCTGGGGGTGAAAAACAATTCTTTGTTGTTTCACAAAGCAGAAGATCTCCGCTTAGTGGTGTGCTGGTGAAACAGATGAGTATGAATGGGAATACTAAGACTTTAGGCAGAACCGACGATGAAGGACGATTTGAAGTACCTGAAGTTGATTTAAAAGATAAAATCGTTGGATATATATTAGAAAATGGTCAAGATACCATGTACATCACACCTAATAACAATGATCAAAGAGTCGATTACTCGAGATTTGAAATTGCTGGTGAATATGGAATTGAAAAAAAACTGCGTGTAAGTATATTTTCAGATAGAAAACTTTACAGACCAGGAGAAACGGGGCATTTAGCGTTTATTTTTAAAGACCCTAATTGGAGTCAAATTCACGAGGGTGAGCTAGTAAATATTGAAGTCCGAGATGCAAGGGGTAAACTCTTTATCACTATGGACCAAAAAATCGGTGATTTTGGTTTGAACACTTTAGATTTCAACCTACCTTACTCAGCAGCAACCGGTAGTTATGAAGTAACAGTCTACTCGTACCATACGAATAAAACTTTGAAAGGTGAATCTACCTATAAAAAACGTCTTGGGTCTCACTCTATAAAAGTTCAAGAGTTCACTCCGGACAAAATGAAAATTGCGGCAAGTTTTAATAAGGGTAATCAAAAACTATGGATTCAACCTAAAGAGTTAAAAGCTTATGTGAGTCTTAGAAATTTGTTTGGAACACCTGCTGTTGGTAATGAGGTGAGATCAAATTTAATTTTAAATCCAAGTTCAATAAATCTTTATAAATTTCCAAGCTATCGCTTTGTAGATGAAAAGGTATTGGCCAGGTCTGTTTCTGAAGACCTTGAAAGCCTAGAAACTAATGAGCAAGGTAAAATTGAATACGATATTGATCTAAATAAATATAGTGAAAATAGTTTCAAGTTAACATTCAGAGCTGAAGGCTTTATGAAGGCTGGAGGTCGAAGCGTTGTTACGGAAAAATCAATTATGGTATCGCCTCATGATTACCTTATCGGTTATAAGGCGAAAGGGAATTTAAGATATGTTTCAGCTAAGTCTAATACGGTTGTAAATCTAATTGCTGTGGGGCCAGACCATGAGACAAAAGAAGCTGAAGTCGAATTGGTAATTTTCGAGAAAAAATATCAGAACTCTTTAGTGAAGCAAGCAGATCATACTTATGCCTATCAAGATATAAAAGAGCCGATCGTTTATAAAAGAGAAAAAATCAAAATTTTGAACTCAGGCCTTAATTATGTTTTAGATAACAAAAGCGTAGGAGAGTTCATCGTTAAAATTCAGAACTCTGCTGGAGAAGTTCTTAACACTTTCGAATATAATGTGGTGGGGGTTGCTGATCTCGCTAGGTCTTTATACCGCAGTAACGAGTTAAAGCTTACCCTTAATAATGATGACTATGCAGCAGGTGATACAATTAAGGTGGCTATAAAAGCTCCTTATACAGGTGTCGGTTTGATCACCATTGAAAAAGATAGGGTATATGCCGCCAAATGGTTCAAGTTGGACCGTGAAACTGGAGAAGTTAGTATTAGAGTACCAAAAGACCTTGCTGGGAATGGATACGTAAATGTATCGCTTCTGAGGTCTCTTGATTCTAAGAAAGTCTTCACTTCACCTTTTAGTTATGCGGTAGTTCCTTTCACGTTAGATAAGTCAAAGATGGTGCATGAAATAGAAGTGACTAGCGAAAAACTTGTGAAACCCGGAGAAGATGTTCATGTTAAGTTTAAAGCAAAGAGAGCGGGGAAGATCATAGTTTATGCTGTTGATAAGGGAATTCACCAATTAGCAAACTACGTCACACCAAGGCCACTGGACGAATTTTATAAGAAACAAGCTCTTAGTGTTTTAACTTATCAGATTTTCTCACTAATTATACCTGATATTGAAACTCTTAAGGATGTATTTGCTCCTGGTGGTGGTGAATCAGATATGATGAGTAAAAATTTGAATCCATTCAAACGAAAATTCACAAAAGCAGTGGCATTTTGGTCTGGGGTTTTAGATGCAGACACCAAGTGGAAAGAATTCTCTTTCAAAGTTCCTTATCACTTTAACGGAGAGCTCGTATTACATTCAGTATTTGTAGATAAACAGTCTGTAGGTGTTATTAAATCGAATGTTATTTCCAGAGATGACCTCATTATATCTCCAACAGTACCAAGTTTTGTCGCTCCGGGAGATGAATTTCTGCTCTCTGTTGCTGTTTCCAATAATATTGATGAACAAGATGGCAAAAAATCCGATAGTGTCGAAATTGAGTTGAATCCTAATAAGAGTTTCAAGGTTATAGGGGATTCAAAGAAATCTGTATCTATAAATAGAGCACAGGATGAAATTGTAACTTTCAAGTTGAAAGCGCAAAACTTCTTAGGTAACGCTGATTTGGCCATTTTGGCAAGTAGTGGATCTATTAGTTCTCGGTACGAACAAGGTGTAAGTATTAGACCACTATTTCCTCGAATTAATAGAAGTTGGCAGACAATGGTTATAGACGGGAATTATCAAGTTAAGGTTGGTGATGTAGAGCTCTACCCTGAACACTTAAATTTTGAGGTTGGATTATATCCAAGCCTATTTGGTTTGATTCAAGGTAGTTTAAATTATCTTGCGGAATATCCTTATGGATGTTCTGAGCAAGTTACTTCGAAGGCCATCGCTTATGCCATTTTACCTGGAAATATTCTCGGTAAGTCTGAAGACAAGCGGGATAGATTCTTAAAGCAAACGAATAGCATTCTATTGCAAAGACAAATTAGAGATGGTGCAATCGCTCTCTATGATGGCTATGATCATCCTGCAAGTGATTACATAAATCTTTATATAGCTCATTTTTTAACCTTATCTCGTAAGAATGGTTATTATTATAACACGTCACTTTATGAAAGATTGATGAAGTATGTACAATCTCTTACTGAAAATGGTGCTTATGGAATTCAAGCTTACGCTTTATACTTATTAGCTCTAAACGAACAACAAGTAGGTGCTCAAGTTAAGCTGCTCGAGGGTAAGCTTGAAAAGTCTGATGATACTTACGCGAAGCTTTACCTAGCTGCGATTTATCATATTTTAAAGAATGATAAAAAAGCTTTAAATTATCTCGAGCAGGTAGAGAAAGATCGAAGTAAAAATAAATTTAATGGTTACAATTATCAACTGCGTTCTTCTTTTGACAGAGTCTATTTGGGAATTTTGACGAGCTACTTTCCAGAGAAATTAGGTGAACTGTCAGATAAGGTTTTCAAAACTATTCTTGATACAAGTCGGGTCTATGGGATGAACTCATTTTATGCTGGGTTAACTCTTTTATCGTTTGGTGATCAATCTAGTTCACAAGTAACCGATGCCAAAATCAAATTGGATATGGGAAAGGACCAGAAAGAGTTGAAAATCAGCCAAGTCGCAAAACTAGATACGAAAGAGATACAAAAGATCAAAATGCTTGAACTAGATACAGAAAAGAGAATGTCAGCCTTTCTTATCATAAATCAGTCAGGTTTTCCTAAAAAGATGAAGCATTACTCCAATGGCCTACAAATCAAGAAACAATATCAAGATGATAATGGGAATAAAGTCACCCAGGTTAAAAATGGTGAAGAGGTATGGGTAGAGCTATCGATTCAGTCAGATGAAGATATAGACGACCTCGTAATCGTTGATTTAATTCCTGGTGGTTTTGATCTTGTTTGGAAAAATGATAGTGCGGATGGAATTAGTTTGGATACGAAATATATAGATCAACGAGAGGATAGAGTCGTTATATATGCTAGGTCTAAAACGAGTGTAGAAAAATTTAAGTATAAAATAAAGGCCATCTCACCAGGGAAGTTCCAAACACCTCCAAGTTATGGGGAAAATATGTATAAGACGATTGAGAGTACGTTATCTAAAACTGATGAAATTGAAATTATACAGTAGTCTGGTTCTCATTTTTGTTTTAGCAGGGATATCACTTGATATCCCTCTGAAAGTTGCATCATCTCGAGTTGTATTTGATGATGAAAATAGACTTATTTCAATCGAACTAGCGGACGATGATCGTTTTCGCTATTTTCATCAAATATCAGATTTCGATCCTCTATTTGTTAAGCAGATTCGTAATAAAGAAGATCGTTTTTTTGATTGGCACTTTGGTGTCAACCCTATTTCATTTGTCCGTGCTAGTGCCTATTATTTTTTTGGAAAGAAAAATCGAGGGGGTGCTTCCACCATAACTATGCAACTTGCAAGACTTTATTTCGGATTAGATACTAGGACTCCGATTGGGAAACTGAATCAAGTATTTCACGCTCTTTGGCTTGAGCTTATCATGAGCAAAGATTCAATTTTACAAGCTTACCTTAATTTAATTCCGATGGGTCGAAATATAGAAGGGTATGAGACTGGTGCTTTATATTATTTTCGAAAAGAGGGTAAGTATCTTAATCAGCATCAAAGGAACTTTTTAAGTCTTCTTCCTCAGAAACCTTACCTGTTAGAAGAGTTTCAGAAAAAAAACTTCAAAGCGTGGGAAGAATCATGGGCAATTCTTTATCCTGGTTTAAATTCAGACGAAGCCTTGGAATTGTTAAAAAAGATTCAAATACATGATACGAGGCCTTTTCAAGCTCCTCATTATAGTTATCAATTACAAAAACGCAGTTCAAATAAAAGATTAAATGGGACAATTAATTCAGCACTTCAAAGTAAAGTTGAGGAAATTGTCGCTAGATATATAAACTCAATGAAGTCTAAGGGAATTGAAAATGCTTCTGTTTTGATTCTTGATAGTGAAACAAAAGAGATTAAAACTTATATAGGTTCAGCTGACTTCTACAACTCTCAGATTCAGGGTCAGGTAGACGGAATAATGTCTGAGCGCTCACCTGGCTCTACTCTAAAACCTTTTATATACGCTAAAGCTTTTGAAACAGGTTTAGTCATTCCTAAAAGTATTGTCTATGATAGCCCTCTGCCTTATAGGACTCCCGAAAATTTTGATCGTTACTTTAAAGGTCCAATGACGGTAGAAGAAGCGTTAATTACCTCCCGAAATGTTCCAGCCGTTTGGATCAACAATGAGTTGCAAGCACGGAAAGAGGGGTTATATGGGCTAATTAACCCTGTTTATCCTGTTTCTAATGATAGAGGTTATTATGGCTCCTCCATTGCTTTAGGAGCGTTGGAGATGAACTCTCTTCAGTTAGGAGAGCTTTACATGGCACTCGCAAATAATGGGGAGTTTTCTAAAGCACGTTGGTTTAAAGAAGAGAACTCGTCAACAATTAATATTCTTTCGGAGGAAGCGTCAGTATTGGTCAAAGATATCCTCCGCAGAAATCCTAGACCTCAATTTGAAAAGTCTCAAGCATTCTCAGATCAAATAGGTGAAGTATATTGGAAGACAGGTACCTCATTTGGTTTTAGAGATGCTTGGGCAGTAGGTATATGGAATAAGTACGTGATTGTCACTTGGCTAGGGGATTTTAAGTCTCTCTCGAATCCGTACCTTGTGGGTTCGAT
>CATLVA010000074.1 GCA_950060715.1 uncultured Oligoflexia bacterium
TATTCTCCTAAAAGCTGACTCACACCTAAATAAGGTACACCCAATGTATCCACACCGCCGACAATATAAAAATAGCTATCACGTGCAATTTTTCCAGCGATCAACTGTTCACAGAAGATCTCAATCATATCCGTGATTCGTTTTTGATAAGTTAGTCTTCCTGTATAAAGAAACACTGTTTCATTTTTAAGTCCCAGCTCAGTGCGAAAGCCCTCACGCTTTTTAGCATCATAAGAAAACTCTGATTCACCGACAGGAAAAGGAGAGACAAAAATAATATCTTTTTGAGGAATAAATTTTTCCACAAAAAGCTTCTGTTTTTTAGATGCAGCAATAAATTTTACCGGCATATCTTCAAGTAGCTCAAACACAGAGCGCCACTCAGGCATATAAAGTGGAAAGTCACCGAAGACATGAATTGTATACTCAAGACGCTCAAAACATTCTGGTTCAAATTTTTTAAGTTTTAATAAGAAATCGACTGGCGTTGGTATATGATCAATAAAGATAATTTTTTCAATACCACTCTCCGCAAGTGCTTTTAAATCTTCCTCTTCAACCGTTCTTTTTCTGGTGTAATCAATATACATAATCTCATCATAAATTGATTCATATGCTGCTCGAAGGTTTTTGTTGATAATAGTACAACTAAACCACTCCGACGGCTTAAATGAATAAACGATTGCTACCTTCATGTGTTCCCTAGGACGGATATTTAATATACAATATTATATATTTTAACGAGCGAAACGCACGAAAACAACATAATCAATTGGAAAACTAATGAATACTGAACACTTTAAATCAGCTAATGGCATAAACTCACTTTTAATCGAAACTCCTAATTCAAATATTGTTTCGGTTCAATTTTGGTTTAAAGCTGGAAGCTCACTTGAGTCGAAGGAAGACCAAGGAATAGCTCACTTTCTGGAGCATATGTTTTTTAAAGGTTCAAAAAAATATCCTAATATGAAAATAGCAAAAACTATCGAAGCTTTTGGTGGAGAGATCAATGCCTTCACCTCGTTTGACTATACTTGCTATTATATTAACGCTCCCTACACTCACGCTAAAAAAGCGCTAGATGTTTTAATGGACATGGTTTGTAACCCGCTTTTTTTGGAAGAAGATTTAATACCTGAACGAGGAGTCGTTTTCGAAGAGTATCTGAGATCTGTTGATAACCCTTCTCAATTTAATTTCTTCAATATTCAAAAGACTTGTTTTCCTAAAGGCTACAACCACCCTATTCTAGGAAGAGAAAAAACAATCAAGACTTTCAACTTGAACCAATTGAAAAAATTTAGAGATAGCTATTATAACCAGCAGAACTCTTTATTGATTGTGGCCGGGAATCTCGACAATAAAAAAACTAGTTTTCAACAATTGATAAACAAATACACATTACCAAAGGGAAAAATTTCAAAATTTCCAAAATTTAATCTCAAAACGACAAATGATTTTAATATTCACAAAAAGCCTGTGAATCAAATGACCATTACAATGTGTATTCAAGCTCCTGATTTTTCTGATTCAATCGCTGCGAAAGAAGACCTTGCTCTTAACGCTCTTACTTTTGGAGATATGAGTCCGTTGTATAAATATTTTATCGATGAAACGTCTCTAGCAAATGGTGTAAGTGGAAGTACGATGTTTTTCTCTCAAGGAGGGACTCATTTTCTAAGACTTAGTTTTCCAGAAGAAAACCTGAAAAAAATCCTAAGTGAACTTCCAAAGCAATTAGCAAAATCTCTTAAAGCTGGGTTTAATCAAGATGACCTAGATAGAATTAGAAATCAGTATATGGCCTCAAAAATTTATGAAAGAGAATCAATTGAATCCTTTGCATTCTCTCTTGGTCATGGTTACGCTCAAAATGGAGATATTCACAGCGATGAAAAGTATATTCGTTCAATGGAGCTAGTCCACGCTGATGATCTTCAATCAGCTCTGACAGATATTTTCAGTAGAGAAATTCATATTATTCTGCAAACTCCTGAAGAGTCGAAAGTTAAAGTAACAGAAGAGAATCTTCAACAATTAGCTAAGAAACTTAATACTGCTTCAAAAAGTTTAAAAAAGAATAAAAATAATTTTAAAACTCTGACTTCAAAAAATGATAGTTCAGCTCAAGTTATCGAGCTAGATAAAGGAATCAAGCTTATTCACAGGCATAACCCTCTTTCGGATACCTTTGCGCTTCATTGTTTTATCAAAGGAGGTCTAAGTGAGGAGACAGCTTCAACGAGTGGAACACATAATCTTGTGGCCAAAAATTTAACTTATGGCTACGGCGATATTGTCTATGATGACCTCAAAAAAGATCTTGAGAAGAAAGCCTCATACCTTAATGGATTTTCTGGAAGAAACGCTTACGGACTAACTCTACAAGGACTGAGTAAATATACAGACTCTCTTTTTGATCATTTTATTGGAACTCTAACTCAACCAACTTTTCCAGCCGATAAATTTGCGATTGAAAAAGAATTAATTCTAAGAACTCTTCATATTCAAAAACAAGATCCAGTAAAACAATGCTTTAGTAAATTTTCTGATCTTGTTTTCAATCAACACCCTTATAGACGTGACGTTATTGGTGATGAAGAGTCATTGGCACAGATCACTCAGGATAAGCTCTCAAAGCTTCATCAAAAAAATCTGAAATCTAAAGAGTTTGTGATTACTTATTGTGGAAACCTTCCATTAGAGAACATCATTGTAAAGTGTCAGGATCTTTTAAAGAGAATTAAAAGAACTCCGAAGCTTGAGGACCATACAAAAAGAAAAGCGCCTAAGCCAATCTATGATAAAACTATTGAGATTGAATTTGATCGTGAGCAGACTCACTTGATGTTAGGTAAAGCTGCATTTAAAAATAACACCCCTGAGGATTCATATCTTAAAATATTGACCACCCTTCTTTCTGGACAGTCTTCTGAGTTATTTTTACAAGTTAGGGATAAAAAAGGTTTATGCTATACCGTGCAGCCTCTTCACAACTCTTCAATTGAAGCTGGTTACTGGGGAATCTATATGGGAACCTCGAGTGATAAATATGAGCAGGCGATTGCCGAATTAAAAAAGATCATTGCAAAATACCAAGCGAAAGGAATTAGTAGACGTGACTTTGAAATGGTTAAAGAAATGATTTACGGCCAGAACTTAGTTAATATTCAAACTAATGATGATTATGCTTATTTCTATTCTGTTCCAGTTCTTCACAACTTAGGAATAGATTTTAGTTATAAAGCTTTAGAAAAAATCAAAGAAGTTGACTTTGATAAGCTCAATGCTTTTTTAAAGGATTTCCTCAAAGATGGTTGGAACTTAGTTAAGGTAGGACGAAACTAGTTAGCTAGTTTCGTTTTCTGAAAACTAAAGTCAACTATCGCTTCAGAGTTTTCTAATAGATACTGCTCAAGTGAATCGTGGGTAAAGCTTCCTGCCACGTGCGTGACTACCTTGATAAGACTCTCCATTGAAGTTGCTAAAAGATTATAAAAATTAGGTATATCGTAGAAAGAGCAATCTAGCATGGCGGCTTTGGAGTAAGCCGATTTTCCAATATTTAAATAGTAACTTTTACTTGGAGAGCGCTTATTGATTCTCTTGGGGAAAACTCCCAATTGAAATAAAACACAATCACCTATTTCTCGGTAAATCTCTTTTTTCTCAGAAACTGATTTCTGCTCTGCCTGCAAAAACTCCATCCCAAGCACTCTTTCTTTACTGTCGTTCACAAGATAGTTTTCAGCTATAGCGTATTTATGCATGACTTCGCTTGAGTAGAGAATAAATTCTTGAGGTAGCGGGCAATGAGACTTCTTATTCGCATCAGATAAGCGAAGGTAGAAGTATTCAGATAAATTTTGCTCCGATAAAATAATCTTATCAGTTTTTTTATCCATCAATAGTTATTATAACACAGAATTTTGGGCACAAAAAAGGCGGTCAAATAAACCGCCTTCTTTAGGTAAGTATTTAATTTTTCTTTATTCTTCAATTTCAATCATGAGATATCCAGACTCTAGAACTTGTCCTTCTTCAACATGAACTGATTTAACGACCCCATCAATTCCTGATTTGATCTCATTTTCCATTTTCATGGCTTCAAGAATAACTAATGTGTCACCCTCACTAACTACAGCACCTTCCGATGTGAGAACTTTAACAATCTTTCCAGGCATATCAGTAACTAGATTTCCAGCATTGGCCTGTCCTAGTCCTGAAGGTTTGTACCCACGATAGACTTTAATAGCATCGTTGATATTTACTAGTGATTCTGCAACTTTAGTTCTTGGAAGCTTCTTCCAAGTTGTTTGGTCTTCAGATACAAAGATTTTCCCTGCTAAATTTTTAAGCAGGTATTCTTTTTCGTCTCCTTGTCCTTGGGAGACTAAGACCTTTCTGAAACTCTCTGAATTTGATTTTGGAAGAACAGATAGATCAAATGATACTTCTCTTCCTTCTGCATTAATAATGTAATACTTCATTCCCATCTCTCATGTAATTCATTTCCATAGAAAGCGCTTTTAATATCAGAGCTTCATCTGATTTTAGCGTCTCTACCCTTTCTACGGGTTTAATCTCCGAAATATAGTGAGTCGAATACTTTCCGGCCACGAAATTCTCTTCTTTTGTAATAATTTCATGCAAAGCCTTATTCGTTTTGATTCCATCTAAATGTAGGTTATGGAGCGCAACCTCGGCTTTTCGCAAGGCAACATTCCTGGATAAGCCCACTATAATTAGCTTTCCAATCATTGGATCAAACTCAGGTCTGACTTCAAACCCAGGGTAAATGCAGTGATCAAACCTCACTCCTTGCGGAAATGTGTAATCAAAACTCTCCACCTTTCCAGGGGCCGGTAATAAAGTCACCGGGTCTTCAGCACAGATTCTGTATTCAATTGCGTGCCCAAGAATTTTTACGTCGTCTTGAGACTTAATATCTAGCGCTTCACCAAAAGCGGCCTTAATCATATTCGCGACTAGGTCCACTCTCGTGATCTCTTCAGTAATTGGATGCTCAACTTGAATACGAGTGTTCATTTCAAGAAAATAAAATGACTTATCTTCCCCCATAATGAACTCCACTGTTCCAGCCGAGTCATAGCTAACTTCTTTAGCAAGTTGAACTGCAGTCTCACATATTTTCTGACGAACTTCTTCGTCATCCGCAATAAATGGTGATGGAGCTTCTTCGATAATTTTCTGGTGACGTCTTTGAACAGAACACTCTCTTTCAAAGCAGTGAAACACATTGCCTTTTTTATCAGCAATAATTTGAACTTCAATATGATGTGGGTTCACAATAAACTTCTCAACAAGAAGTCCTGGATTCCCAAAACTTGAAAGAGCTTCACGCCTTACAGGCTCAAAATTCTTTTCAAGCTCTTTATCATCATTACAAACCCTCATTCCCTTACCACCACCACCGGCAACGGCTTTTAAAAGAACGGGGTATTTGATATCAGCTGCAATTTTTTTAGCTTCTTCAATTGAATCAACCTCTCCGACTGAACCAGGAACGACTGGCACACCTGCATCTTTTGCAACTTGCTTAGAAACGGCCTTATCACCCATCTTCTCAATCGCCTCAGCATGAGGACCGATAAAGATGATTCCCTTATCTTCTAGCTTCTTTGCAAAAACAGTATTTTCAGAAAGAAATCCATACCCCGGGTGAACTGCTTCAATTTTATATTCATCGATTTTACTTAGGATTAAATCCATATTCAGGTAAGTTGATGTGTTATCACTTCCTGGTAGGTGTACCCAAATATCACAATACTCTAAATGAGGAGCATTCGGTTCATTATCAGTCCAAAACCCAACTGGAATATGTCCCAGTTCTTTAACGGCCTTTGCCACTCTAATAGCGATTTCCCCTCTGTTACAAACTAATACTCGTTTACTCATAGTGGAATATTCCCGTGTTTTCTATTTGGTCTATTAATCTTTTTATCTCTTAGAAACTCAAGATAAGTGATGATCTTCTCTCTGGTATTTTCAGGATAGATAACTTCATCAACATACCCTACAGCAGCTGCTTTATAAGGATTAGCAAACTCGTCTTCATAATTAGAAACCAGCTCTGCTTTTTTCTTATCAAAAGCTTCTCCCTCGAGACCTTTAAGTTCATTTCTAAAAATAATATTAACTGCACCATCAGCACCCATAACTGCAATTTCTGAAGTTGGATAAGCTAGGTTAATATCAGCTCCAATATGCTTTGATGCCATTACATCATAGGCCCCACCATAAGCTTTTCTAGTAATAAGGGTGATCATTGGAACGCTCGCTTCAGAGAATGCATAAAGAAGTTTAGCTCCATGGCGAATGATTCCACCGTACTCCTGAACTGTTCCCGGAAGAAAACCTGGAACATCAACCAAAGTTAAAAGAGGAATTTCAAAAGCATCGCAAAAACGCACAAACCTTGCCGCTTTCGTTGAAGAGTCGATATCTAAACAACCAGCTAATACTTGTGGTTGGTTCGCAATAATCCCCACTGGATTTCCACCCATACGAGCAAATCCGCAGATAATATTTTTTGCAAAGTTCTTTTGCACTTCAAGAAAATGCTTATTATCGACCACCTCAGCAATGATCTCTTTCATATCGTAAGGCTTTCTCGAGTTAACCGGGATGAAATCCTTTAATTTTGCGTTTGATCTTTTATGTGAGTCTGGAGTGTATTGAACTTCAGGCTTAGTAAAATTTCCAGAAGGTAGAAAACTTAAAAGCTCTCTTACACGCTCAAGACAATCATCTTCATTTTCACAATTAAAATGAGCAACGCCCGATTTTTCATTATGGGTTCCAGCTCCACCCAGAGCTTCTTTAGTTACTTCTTCGTGCGTAACTGTCTTAACAACATCAGGTCCAGTAACGAACATATAGGAGGACTCTTCCACCATAAAAATAAAATCTGTCATAGCGGGAGAATAAACAGCTCCTCCAGCACATGGCCCCATGCTCAAAGAGATTTGCGGAATAACACCA
>CATLVA010000075.1 GCA_950060715.1 uncultured Oligoflexia bacterium
AAGCAAGCGCCAAACGCCAGCCGGGGAACACTTTTTAATCTTGATAAGTTTGGAGTTGATTATCCTAAAAATTATTCCACAGGTAATGGGCCGGGCCTTTCTATGCCGGTAGTTGAATCAGAGTGGGTGGATACTCAGGTCAAAGGCAAAAAGCTTGTTGAAGGTCATCGAGTCTGGATTATTTCAGAAGAACCCCGATGGATTCCAAACAGTGAATTGAAAAAGGAGAAAAAATAATATGATCTTAAAATCATTACTTATTGTCGGCTCTCTTGGACTACTCGCTTCTTGCGGAGAGAACTGGGATAAAGAACCTGATGAAATAATTGATCACCCACGGCCTGTATCTACGGTATATTATGAACCAGTATTAGAAAGCGCATTAGTAACCTCTGAAGAATATATTGCAGACCTAAAAGCAAACGAGACACTGGTATTTACTTTTACAGGAAAGGTATCATCTCCACTATTTAGTCCTGTCTATCAAAGAAGTTACCCATCGGGTTGGACGGATCGAGAATGTGAGATTCTTGATCGACCTTGTAGACGTTGTGATTTTTTCAAAAGAAGGATTTGCTGGGATAGAAGACGGTCGGGAAGATGTAATTTGAAGTATCGAAATTTTGATGGAGTTAATGAGCATGACATTATTTTCACCGACAACCTCAGTGACACAAAGTTGCGTGTCAGGATTGGAAGCAACCTATACCCTCTTGGAAAAATCATAAAATATTCTGCCATTTCAGTCACCACTGAGTTTAATGTTTCAGAGGAGATGATTCAGGAATCAAGCGAGGCTTACCTTTCCATTATCCCTGATACCAACCACGGGAATGTCAGAGTTGGATTTCTAGGTTACGGTTCATGCTTTGGCCACGGTAGAAGAAAATTTTCTCACGGTGGCTCAACAACAAGTAGCAGTCGTAAAAACCAAGCCAGCCGAGCCTATAAGGTTAATGTTAGTTTCAAAAAAATTAAGTGAGGTTAAATGAGTAAATTAAAATCAGGAAGAATTATATTAGATGAAGGAGCCAACACGGCTCTTTCATCTATGTATGATGAGTTAAAAAATGAAGCGTGTATAAAGATTACCCCTACCAAGCTTTCATCATGGATCATTCAAAAATTTTATCAAAGCTATTACAAACAATACAAAACCAAGATAACTAAGGAGCATTTTAATTCAAAGGAATACCTTAAAAAGATAGTTTCACAAATGAATGACCATGACAGCATTGAGGAAATTTTAAAAACAACCCTTATGGAATTAAAGCCAAGGAAAAGCAAAGCCTTAAATGCAAAAGAAGAAAACTAAGCAGGCAAATCCGAAACGAAGAAGACAAATTAAAATAAAGGAATTTGAAATCGTTATTAAGGAAGCTGAAATCTCAGAATATCAAAATAAAGAACGAATAAAGCATCTTTGTCAGCTTATTTTTCCAAATATATCTGTTCAGGCTTCATAAATAGCTATAATTACTTATCAATTTATACCCGTTGACTAGCGTGATAATTCACGCTAATCTCTTTATATACCGATAAGGAGTTATGAAAGTGGTTGATTGGGAAGAAACAGAAGTTCCAAAATTAAAGGAGCAGCTTATTACTAAAATACTTAGTGAAATGGAAAAGCAAGGCCTCTCTCAAGGAGAAGTTGGACGCTTAATCGGTATGGATAGAAAGAATGTCAATAAAACCCTTCGGGGAACTGAAAGAGGCGTTTCAATTAATCAGCTTGTGAGAATTGCAAATGGTATTGGACTTAAAGTTGACATGATTATTAAAAGAAAAAAATAGGACTAAGATATGAGAAAAGTTGGATTATATTGTCGTGTAAGTACAGAAGAGCAAGCCAAAAATAAAGAAGGCTCTATTACTTCCCAATTACAACGACTCAAATTAAAAATTGAAGAAAAAAATAGATACGACAATAATAAATGGGGAAAACTTGTCGGTATTTATAAAGATGAAGCATTTTCAGGAAAAAATACTGACCGCCCTGAATATCAAAAATTACTAGATGATGTTAGACGAAATAAAATTGATACTGTCATTGTCACAGAGCTTTCAAGATTAAGTAGATCAGTTACCGATTTTCTTAGTTTCGTTCAAGAGCTTGAAGATTTAGGGGCAGATTTTATCTGTCTCCAGTATGATTTTGATACAACAAGCCCTGCCGGAAAAGTCTTTATGACTATCATCATGGCGTTGGCCCAATTTGAAAGAGAGCTAACCGCCGAAAGAATTAAAAACAATTTCCATGCTAGAGCATTAAGAGGTCTTTTAAATGGTGGCACTCCCATTCTAGGTTTTGATAAGCACCCTACTCAATCAGGTTCAATGATTATCAATAAGGATGAGGCCAGAATAGTAAAGAAAATGTATAAGGTGTTCCTAGAAACAGCTCAAGTCTCAGAAGTGTTAAAATATTTAAAAAATAATAATATTAATAACAAAGCTTGGACTTCAAAAAGTGGAATCAACTATGGTGGCAAACCATTTACTCACTCTTCTTTATATAGGCTCCTTACCAACCCATTTTACATGGGTAAAAGAGAAATTAATAAAGAAAACAAAGAGCTAGATCAAAGCCAGTTAAAAACCATTGAAAAATATCACTTTGTTGATACCTCTTGGGATAAAATTATCTCAGAACAAGACTTTTTAAATGCTGCTAAAATCCTAGACTCAAATAAAGCCGTAAGACATGAGGCAACTCATGACTTCATTCTTTCAGGTCTATTAACTTGTGATGAGTGTGGACAGGCCCTATTTGGACAATCTGCAACAGGGAAAACCAATAAGCACTACTATTATGGACACAGTAAAAAATCTGAATGCCAAATTAAACGCTACCCTGCAATTGAACTTGAACAAAGAATTAAAAAACATCTCTTTAGCATCCTGAACAATCAGGCACTCAAAGATGATTTTATTAAGATTCTTAAAGAGCTTTCAGTGAATACCTCCCCTGAATACAAAGGCCAGCTAAAGGCAAAGAAACGAGAAGAGAAAAGCATACAAGGACAAATCAATAAGCTTATTGATGTTATCTCAAGCAGTGATCTAGCCGGAAGTGTAGATGCGATTGTAAATCGACTCAAGGACTCTGAAAGCGAGCTTGAGAGAGTTCAAGAGCAGATAGCTGAACTTGAGATTAAGGCTGCCAATGAAGAGCCTGAGACTATTCAGCCTGAATTTGTATTGGATAACCTCAAAAAACTAAGTTCTGAGAAATTTAGAAAATTCAAACTGCAAAAGAAGAGAATGATTGCCAAGAGCGTCATGAAAAGTATCCATATCGGCCCTGACAATTTGATTCAGATTAATGTGTGGACAAAAGAAAATGGGAATAAAGACCAGAGGAATTCTGGTGGAGAAAAGGGGGTTGTGCTCCCTTTTTATAGAAGTGGAAGGACACTAGGCGTGGCTAATGCGTCTAGTGGTGGAAGGTCTGAAAAAAAGGCAAAAAAAAATGCTAGTCCCGAACTCTTTATGGACGAGAGTTCGTCTAGCATTTCGATTGGTGGAGGTCGGAAGAATCGAACCCATGTCCAATTATCTTCATCAGTTAGGTTAAAAAGTGTGTTTTACTTAGCCAAACCTAGCCAATGAATTTTCCGCATCCCCCTCAAGTGATAGCTTGCGTTTTGTAATCACTATTGACTACACATTTAGTCTATCACGGGTGGCCTTTCAAAACTAGGCCAAAGTCTATGGATAACAAAATGAAAGAATTCAAGAAGCTCTCCTTGGGGAGAACTTCTTACTGATCTGAAGAGAAAAGTTGAACGACGTTTTCTTCGTCGTTAAGATTTTTAGGTAGAACTTTGAGGCTTTCTGTTGCCCCTTTTACATCAACACCAGACAATCGAGAGTATATATCCATTGTCTTAGTTTCTCGCCAACCTCCTGCGGCCATCACTTTATGAGTGGACACGCCATCAGCTAACAAATGCGTTGCAAAACAAGCTCGCAAAGTATGGAATTTGATTGAAGGTATATTAATCTCTTTGCAAAAAGACCTTAATATACTTGCTTGCATTCCTCTATCCCATTGCCAATGTCTAGGCAAAACAAAGTCTGTTTCACCTGTCTTGTCTTGTAAAATAATCAAAAGCTCTTTCAACTCAGAAGATATTGGTACGTTTCGCCAATACCCTGCTTTTGTTGTTTTAGTCGTTCTTGTTTTTGTATTATAAGACTCATCGACTCTCATAATTTCATTTTCAAAATCAACTTTTGACCATTTCAATGCATACAGTTCACCATTCCTCATCCCCGTTAGGATTGCAAAAGCCCAAACAGGATACCAAGGATGATCTTGTTTCTTCGCCTCATATAAAAGAGTTTTAATCTGCTCTCGTGTTAAAATTTCGGGGAGTTTGTCTTCAGTTTTCTTAGTCAGACTTAAACCATCCATCGGTGTTTTGTTAACACCAAGGATAAGTCTTTCTTCAAGCCCCCAAAGATAAATTCTATGAACTACGTTTCTGAAGGTTTTCATAACTTTGTATGACTTTCCTTCGTCTTCCATTTTCCTTAGAACTTCTCTTGCATCTGCTATTCCAATTTGGTTAGCAGGAACCTTCATCCATTTACCAGACCAATTTCTTAACAGGGCAAGATAATCTTTGACTGTCTCGTCTGAAAGTCTCGAAAAGGTGTTCTCCTTTTCGTACTCTTCCCACTTTCTCACGATAGCACCCCATAATAGACCACGGCATTCAATGTCGTTGATTTCTTCTAGGGCCTCTTTAATGAGACGCTTCTCTTCTCGTTCCGCTTGCCTTTTAGACTTTAGCTTATAAAGTGTTTTTTGCACTCTTAGGCCTGGGTCTTTTTTACTTCTTACGTTGACGTAAACCCGATAAAAGGTTTGGTCATTTTCTTGATATTCTTTAACTGCCATAGAGACCTCCTACAATTTCTGTAGAATTCTCAAGCAGCCTATCAAGGTCGTCTTTTCGAAAATACAAACGTCGTCGCCATTTTTTACATTTGATTTGGCCCCTAGAGACCATAGTTCTTAAAGCACCGACTGATTTTCGAATGTAAAAGGCAGCTTCTTCACTCGTTAACCATATTAAATTGTCAAAGAACGAGTCAGAGTATTTTTGAAAACGCTCTGACTTTCCAATATTCTCGTTGTCCATATTATCAAAATCCTTTCTGTTTGACATTTATTTTTTATGTTTATTTAGTAAAAAAATAATGTCACAAGTTGTTTAAATTACTGTCAGATTTCCGAAGCAAATTGTTACATTTGTGATGACTGAAATACTAAGCCTTGACGAACTAACTTGAAGAATTCATCTCTAGTTACTTTACCATTTTTAGAACAGTAATTTTTATAATCTCTTTTGAACTTATCTTCTTCACTTAGAGAATCTTCTTGCAGTTCTGCGACTGTGTTTTTTTGCATTGTTGTGATGAGATAATTTATCAGCGTATCTATTTTGACAGTATTTCCAAAATCTTTTTTGTTAACTTGAGCGAGAACTTTCTTCAGTTTAGCTGCGGTAGATTTAGTCAGTCTTATGCCTGTATATTTAGAGTCTGTCTTAGTTTTGTGTTGGTTTGGTGTATTATTATTAGTTTCCATTCAGACCTCCGGTTTCGTTTATATTTGTTTGTGGTTTATTGTTGTACTCCCTGCATAGGGGGGAAGAAGGATTTTCAGAAAAAAATTTGGTTGCAATCGTTTTTCTAATATTTTCAATGGATTGCATGGTTATTTGTTTTGTACTTACTGTTGTCTTGGAATCAGTAGATACAACACTTAATTTGAAATCAATTTGATATTCTTTATTTCCTACCGATCTAAAACTAATCGTATCATTCTCATTGATATTGTCTCTTAGAGCATAAAAGAACTTTGGTTCCTGGCTTCTTGTCCTATACTCAAGTTCAGCATTCTGAACTTGTTTCTGTGTTCCTTCATGTTCAGATATATAGAAAACAGCTTTTATATTTTTATTGCGATAATAGCGATCTATCATGTCTAAATACCTTGGTTTCGTTTTAGAAGACCTTTCATATTCAAGTGCTGCTTTAAAACTTTTCCCCCCAATTCTAATCTCTAAATACCCGTCTGGTCTTAAATCACCAAGGTTCATTCTTGCTTCAGTACATTTCAGATTATCTCGAACATTATATTCATGTTCTGTAAGCATATATTCGATTTTCTCCCTATTCTTTAATGACCTCCATATATCAATTAGGTTAATATCGTGGTTTGGGCTATTAGTGCCCTTCCATATATATGCATTCTTTGAAAAATCAATGAATCTTTTAACTGTAGAGCTTGTTAACCTATAGCATTTATCCCTGCTCTCAAGATTAAAGTATTTCGCTTGAATATATCCTGCCTTCATCAAACGATTTAACCTTACTCTTGTGCACTTTAAAGATTTATAATCATTAAAAACATCTCTATGAATTACTTTCGCTATTGCAACTCGATGCCTAAACAAATAATCAAAAAGTTGTATATCTCGTTGCTGAAGTCTCACTCTTTTTCTTTTATTCTTCAACCGTACCTCCTTCTTTTACTTCATCCAGTTCGCCAACAAGTGACTCTTCATCTTTCTCAATGTTCTCACCTCCTGTTTTTTTCTTTTTTATCAGCTTAGTTTTTTGTTTCGTTTTATCTCCCTTACAAAATTCAATAATTTCTTTTTCTTCAATAAATGGTGCTTGAAATTGAATAAAGTCCTGGCCGTAATGCCAAATAGCTCTCCCCCTGATTTGTGGAAGCTCTTCAGCTCTTTTGTTACCTAAGACGAGTACAGATGCATTATTACCACTCATCTTAAAACACACTTTTGCGGCAATATTATCTTGAATACTGGTATCAATTGTTTCCTTTGTTACTTTCTGTGTTGCTAATACAAGATGAATTCCTGCTGCACGAGAGAGTTTGGCAATGTCATCAGTAATTTCTCTTGCTCTAACCTTATTATGATAATCACTACTTCCTTTATTCTTTTTCAT
>CATLVA010000076.1 GCA_950060715.1 uncultured Oligoflexia bacterium
CCATTATTGATAAAATAAAAACTACGGATATTCCATGCGGTTATACCGCTATATGCGAAGATGCGACAAATACAAAATTTAATATATCCCCCCAGACCAGCTTTATATTGGCCGGAATAGGAGGGCACCTTGCTGTAAAAATTTTAAATAATTTGTATGCACAAAGAGTTAATGGAATGGAGATCGTATTTTGTATTCATTCTCATGTTGAAGAAGTTTATCAATGGTTAGAAGGCAAAGAATTCGAAGGAATGGATTTTTCTTTTGTTGAAGAGAATCAGAAATTCTATGAAATTTATAAATTAAAATTAAAGAGTGAAAATGAATTTAAGGCCAAGGAGTTCTTCATCAAAAACTCCGGTAAAGTCCATCAAGAATATTTAAAGGAAAGATTGAGTTATTTTGAGTTAAAAAGTAGATTCGATTCAAGTTTCCTTCCATGGTTAGATTTCTATCGAGCACGATTAACACCTTAAAAACTACTTAAGTCGCTTTTTCTTTATTTCCAATAGGTTATACTATTTATACTGGGAGACATATGACTGGAGATAGGAAATCTCAAAGCAGCACCGATAATACAGAAAAAAAACAATCTGGAATTCTCTATATAGGAGAAGACAAAACTTTTTTCGCAAATCTTGAAGAAAAATATCGCGATGCTGTTGCTAGTACTGACTCAGTTTTCGAACAAGTTTATGCAGAAACTCCAGAAGAAATTCAAAGCTTTTTACTTAAAATTAGAGATGAAAAACCTAAAATTGTATTGATCGATTTTTCAATCAATGATCAGGCCTTTCTACATTTGGCGAGAATAGTATCCAGACAAAACACTCATAAGCCAGTTCCTATCATTGGACTATGTGAATATAAGCAAGCGCGCACACATGTTATTCGTGGGATCATGACAACAATAAATTGTATGCACGTAAAGTCTTCTGAGTTTGAGTCTATAATTTATGATATCAATGCACTTGCTTTCCCAGAGAAGTTAGCGGACCACGGCTTTGCTACAGCTCAAATGGAAGACATGATTCCAGCATTTCATCCAGCAAAAGTCTCAATGATCAATCAAAACTTCATCCGTATTGAATCAAACTATCAGATGACTGCGAAGCAAATGATTAGATTAAATAATTTCTGGCATCGTCAGGGAATGGTGAAGTCTAACCTCACCATGTGTGTTGATCAGTCCCAAGAAAATATTTATTACAATTATAAGTACACCCAGGTTATGCAAATGGCACATGCCGACCCAGTTAATCAAACGGATAATATGACTAAGGAACAGTTTGATACTGCCCAGGAGCAGCGCCAAGCAAATATGGAGAATTCCAAAAGGGCATTAGGAAAATGGTTAGCTGAAAACCAGACGAAGTCTCATCCCAAGTTTCTAAAAGCTTATGTTATCGATAAAGAAGGCAAATTTTTTGATGATCAAAAACAAACCGATACTTACTCAATAGTATTTAGGTGTCAGCCCTTTATGGAAAATTGTAAGAAAGAGATTACCAATATTAGGCCACAATTTATCGTTTTCAATATGGAAGAGGTTACCAAAGAGGAAATGGAGGCAAACGCCGATATTGCCCATACTTATAACGATTCTCGAATGTTTAAGCATTTAATCAAAACAATTAACGAAGTAATGACAGACTTTAAACCCATTATTATCGTTTTTAACACGGGTGAGTACGACTCGTCTTATATGCAGAAGATTTTTAATTATCAAAATATCATGGCGATAAAAGAAGATATGAATGTAGATCTCGTTTTAAAAATGGCAGAGATGTTTAAACAAAAAATATCTCCCAATCTTCCAAGCCCGAAAGAAGGAGATGTTTATATCGATAAATCAGCGGACCTTAGTTACGCTGAAATTGCTTCAGATATCACTTTGATTGCCTGTTCCGAACAAGACCTTTATTTTAATTCTCAAGAGGAAATACAGCCAGGAACAGTACTTAGACTACATCTCTCAGTTCCTTTTTTCATCACGGTATGCCCAGTGCCGGAATATTCTAAAATTCAAAGCGAGTATTATGGAATTATTCATGGTATAGGTGAGGAAGAGAGACAAGAGCTTCGAAGATTTATCAATGATATTTTCTTTAGGGATTTAGAAGCTCAAAGACAGGCAGAAGCGAAAGAAGTCGAAGCACAAAAAGAAGCCTATGTTCGTAAAAAGCAAGAAGAAGCTGAGGCTGCAGCTAAGGCAGCCGCCGAAGCAGAAGCTGCTGCGCAGGCAGAGGCTGAAGAAAATCAGGCTTCAAGTGACGAAGACTCCGACGAATAAATGGCCTGAATCGGAACTGTAGATGATATATAAGATTCTTTTTATTGTAGGGCTGGTGTGGCTTTTTAGAGTATTATTCAGAAATATGGCCAAGCTTCAGAACCTAGAAAATCAACAAAAAAAGCCAAAATCCGATCCTAATGCATTTGAAGCGGAATATACCGTAATAGATGAAGATGTAAAAAAATGAATGTGACCAAAACCGCTTTGGATCTCAATTCCTATGGAGAATTTGGTATAGACCAAGCATATGAGGCTTTTTTAATCATTATAAATGACTTAGAGATGGAACAGGTCGAAGATCTTGAATACGATTATATGCAACAGAGATATAAAATCTTTAATTCCGAACTCTTAAGACAGCCCAATGGTCTATTTACTCTCAAAATAATCGTGGCCCAGGCCAAATCGGCAATGTAAAGCTTACAGATTGCATTGCACAAAATAGCTTTCTATATTACTTATGCCCTCACTAGGGGAACTATGAAGTTTTTAATCATAATGGGGATTATGATTTTTACAATGAAAGGTGTTCATGCGGGCATCAATCAATGTGAAGTCATCACTAAAGATCAGGCCATCGCAGCTTTTAATCTAGTTAAAAAAGCAGATATTTACGACTTCACGATTCTCGATCAATACTGTGAAGCATGCCTAGACGACTATCCAAAACCTTTATTCATTCAGAATTATAAAGTTCAAAAAAACGGAAATGGATTCTCCTTATTTTTAAATGGAGAACCTAGTAACTTAGCCTACCTGTATTCAGGGGGCAGTAATTTAGCACAAGAGATCGGTTGCAAGACCGTAGCAGTTTCGAAATATTTGGAATAAGGGGAATACAGTGAAAAGGTTTTTAGGATTATTTTTAGTGACCACTGCCTTAAGTAGTGCATTTGCTAATCCAGTTCGTGTTTTCAAGTCCACTGAAGAATTTGATTTAAGGTCTTATGGCAACCGTGAGAGTCAAAATGTTGTGGCCGACAGTATTAAAATTGAAATGCTAAAATTTGCGCCAACTGAAAAGATGGCCGAATTAAGCGTTAACGGAGCCACTAGATCGGTTAAGATAAAGCAGACTAAGGCCAGTCTAGAACTTGATAAATATGAAGCTATTATCCACTCACAAATGATCGTTGAAGGCGGTGGTTGTGATGAGGAAGAAAAGCTTGAGTACACGGTAGAAATCACTGTTGAAAAAGAAGAATATGGGCATAGTCCTGATGTTATAAGTTTTTCAAAGCTTAAAGCTGAACAGTTCTATTCTTGGGATCTATGTCATGATTCATCATATGGACCGGTATCTACAATAAATTATAACTAAGTTAACTTTTTTAAAATATGGCCTGTAAGTTTAGATAAAACGTCTAGCATACGGGCCGAATTTAGCCTCACTACAGAACGATGCTTGATAACTTGATTTTCCTTGGTGTAAAAAACTTTTTTCTTCTTCCCTAAAACTTTAAGTAATACAGAATAAAAATAATTATTATTGCGAGGGATTTCTAAATTTCTGATAGAATCTAATCTAACGAGATGAATAGAGTCTCCCTTTGTCTCCTGTACATTGGATCTGGTGACAAAGGAGGTAAGTAAGTTACTGAACTTATCAAAAAAATGACCTAGATTCTTTCGATCTGAATGTCGACTTCCAACCATTAAATCGAAATTTGTATAATTTTGACAACTGATTAACTCTTCGATTTCTTCGAAACAATCTTCCCATCCTTCTTCTAAAGTAAGCAGGAAATCTATATTTCTTTCCGTGGCATAATCAGCAGCAATTTTAAATGAATAGCCTCTACCCATTTCGTTATTTAAACGGATGAGTTTATGCTCAATGGGAAGTTTAGGTAACTCAAGATTTAACACATGCATGGATTGATCTTGGCTATTTTCATCAACAAAGATAATCGTCTCGGCTCGCGACATTAACTTTTTTTCTAATGCCCAAATTAAGGGTTGTATACGGACTTCTTGGTTTTTGATAGGAACGAAAATCATGAAGCTACTGTGGAATATATGGGCGAGTTCAGGAAACGTCCGGGTAAAAGACTCTCCTCTTATTTTATCAAGCTTTGCTGTCACTTCTTTAAATCGAGGCAATTCTTTAGTCATGTCCGATTTGTTCATGACATTGAGGATTCCGTTTATCCCATTTTTAAAATCATTCCATTTTTTACCCGGGTAAAGCTTTTCCAGAGAATGGCCATAATCTTCCAGTTTTTTAGTGACCTTCGCTTTATCCGCTTTTGGCAGAGCTTGGGTCCTATAATAAAGAGGATCTTGTAGCGGGTTTAAAGTGAAGCCATATTCATCAATAAGATCTAGTTCCATGAATTTTTGATGTATTTCAGGGATACGATGAATATTAAATAAGGTGATGGTACATGTAATTTGAAACCTGGCATATGGAATCTCTTTTTTTACTAAAAGAAGATTTTTTTGAAACTTTTCCCAATTAAGGCCATGCCTAAAATACTCTCCACGAGCCTCGATATCATCCAAACTTATGTTAAGGTCAATTTTTGAAAACTTCTTCCATAACTCTAGCAGGTCGTATTTTTTGAACTTTAAAACGCTAAGGTTAGAATTGTAATGAATGGGGATATCCTTACCAAGTTCAATCAGTTTCTCTAGGCAGTAATAATGCTCATCCATCATCAGTGGCTCACCACCAGCGAAATAGGCAATTTCTAAGGTTTCCAAGTATTCATCGAGCTCCGCTTTTTGCATAGGAGCTTTGTCATGGAGGTTAACTAGTTTTTGATCATTAATATTCTGGCCCCAAAGCTCCTTATAATCATCAAACCATTGGCTGGAGCAGAATGGGGAACAGCCTCTACATTTAAAATTACAGAGATTTGAGAAACGAATATCTAGGTATTTCATTTCAATATCTTGGAAGGCTCCATCTGGTTCGGTTTTTCCCAAAAGATCTGCATGGTGTGAAAATAAGGAATTCATTCGCTGGCGCATAGAACCCATTTTGCCAGCCTCCAGCTCATAACAATTATGGCAACTTCGAACTGGCTTATCATCTAGCATCTTCTGGCGCATATCCTTAAAGGGAGCCTCATTCCAAACTTCCTTCATCGTTTTGTCTTCTAATTTCCCATAAGGAAGGGAGAAGTCAGAAACACAGCATGGAAGCACGGTAGAATCTGGCAGGATATGGGAGTGTATCCATGGCAAAATACAGAAGAATTTAGATTCTTGAATGTCAGTTTCGTTCTTAATTTTCACTGACAAAAGTATAACGTAGAAAATTTGATAGGTTGATAATTATTTCACCATGGTAGCGCGAGGCGTTATTTTGTGGCATAAACTCTCAAACTTTTTAAAAGGAACTATATGAAACTTTTTAGCCTTCTATTATTAGTTATTTCTCTCAATTGCCTTGCAGATGATTGCATTGAGGGCAGAGAGCAAGAGATCATGGATTACCGCATGAAGATGCTCAAAACTGAACTTGCTGATATTGAAAATATGAGTGAAGAACAAGTTGAGGAGTCCCTCTATGAAAACTACTATAGAAGTGAAACCGATACTTGTGGTGAGCCTGTCGTTTTAGATTTTCTTCAGGGTCATGGACCACAAATCTTAGAGATTGGAGAAATTCTTTCATCAAAAGAATTTAGTTCTGAGGCGAAATTTGTTAACGATTTTCTATATCATGAGTACGGTTGCGCCAATGGCGGAAGCTGCTAAATAGGATTAGGTATGAAGAATTTAATAGGATTAATGATCTTAATTGCTAGCGTACAGGTCCAGGCCGGTGGAGTCTTTGAAGTAAAAGTTGAAGGGGCAATAGGAGAGTCGCCAGCTCAAACGCTTGAGAAGGCAAGTCGTATTTGCCAACTCGATAATGCCGGGGTTTTACACGGAGAAATTCTGTTAAGTCCTCGCATGGTAAAGGCTCCCAGGGGTCATATGGAGCAGGTTTACGATGTAGAATTAGGCTGTGGAGCACACTAAATAATTACCCCCTAATCTCCGATAAATATCTGTGAGATTAGGGCCTTTTATCATTTTTTATTTTCATATATCTCTGCTTTCAGCTTATGCGAAAGAGCCTAAAATATTCGAGCATTTCAAACGTTGCAATGAGCCCTCTCTCATAGTCACGAATGCCCAAGGGCATAATCTTACCAAGTCAGTGGAAACCGATTTTTACTGTGAGATGAACTCGCCACTACCAAGTCTTGGGGCGATGGATGATTTCATTGAAGAGTATAGTGAGCATACTATTGCTCAAAAAACTCGTTTATCATTATTGAGTGAAGCCAATAAAAGAATCAAGCTAACTGCCAAGGCAAATCTTTCTAAACTTAAACTGCAAAAAAAATGTTTTGATGAACCAAATCTTTCTGGCTGCCAAGAACTTATAACCTCTATCAAACAAGGGATAAGTAGTAATTGGCATAATATGAACTTGGGTTTAGTTCTGGGGTTTCAGGAAAATACGGCAATTAGGTATCAATTTGGTGCGGACAAGCCCGACTTGTTGCAGTTCCCTAAAACTAAGCATCCCTTTGGGGGGAGAGTTGCAATCGATAATTCTATCCGCAAGAAGATATGAATGACCGCCCCATTTATGCCTGGGACTGGTTACCCTAAATGGTTCAGTCCGATAAGGACTTAGAA
>CATLVA010000077.1 GCA_950060715.1 uncultured Oligoflexia bacterium
TGTTTTTGCAACAACTTCAAGCCCTTTTCCCGGTCTCGAAATAATAGCGTTATCGCCCAAGTTAACTGAATCAAAGCTGATTCCACTTATATCTGCTCCACGAATCCCGTGAGTTTTAATCTTATCAAGGTATTTGTATTCACCCACGCACCTTTCTTTGTCGACAAAAAGAACAACCAATCCGTCGGGTGAATTGGCAAGTACTGTCATCGTCTTCCCAATAGTTGCGTTATTGATACACCATTTTTCACCAGAAATTTTTCCATTTTCAAAGAACACTTCGCTGGCACTTAAATCTGATCCATGATCTTTTTCAGTTAAAGCAAGACAGCTATTGCCTCCACTTAAAAGTGAATTCGCCATTCTATTCTTCTGCTCGATGTCTCCACCAATCCATACTGGAAGAGAGCCGAGTAAACATTGTCCAATAGCAATAGCGGTTGTTAAGTTAAATTCAGAGAGCTCAATTGCTTTGGGAAATAAGTCTTCAAGAGTTGTGAGTTCTCCCCCAAACTGCTTAGGGACTAAAATGGCGTGTAGCTTTTCTTGAGCTAATTCTGTTGGATAAGATCTTTTTTCATCATCACTCAACACAAACTCTGAATAAGGAGCAAGAATTTCTTTTATCTCTTTCATATTTACCTAAGGAAGACTAATTTGTTTTTTTGATACATTTTTAAGTCCATATTTTTTAGTTAAACTTTTATCAAATAGCTCTACGATTTTTGCCCTAACAGCTGAGGCTTCAATAACTTCATCCACCACTCCTAGTTCTTTTGCAATACGAGGATCCTCATACTGCTGAAAATATTCCTGAGACCGATCAACTCCATCGTTTTCATACAACATAGTTTTTGCACCTGCATACCCCATTATTGCGATCGAAGAGTCTTTGAGCGCCATGACATAGTCTCCCCCCTGAGCTTTGGTTTGCATCATAAGAAATGCCGCAGCTCCATAACATCTGCGGACTACTACCGACCATCTCGCAGTTGTGGTTTGCATAGACTGACACATCTGGGCACCATAACGTAATAATCCGTGATGCTCTTGATCCTCACCCGGCATAAAGCCAGGAACATCTATGAGGTTTAAAAGAGGTATATTAAAACTATCTAAAATACGGATAAATCTAGCGGCTTTTCTAGCTGATTCATAATCAAGTGCACCAGCTAAATGGGTAGACTGATTGGCCACAATTCCGATTGTCCTTCCTTCTATTCTTGCAAAACCTGTGATCACAGACCTCGCAAATTCAGGTTTTACCTCCAAGAATGTATCTCCATCAACAAGCCCATTGATAAAATTAAACATATTATAGGCTTGCCGTGGCGAAGTGGGCAGCTGGATCTCAGACTTCGGTGCAATCGATTTAGTCACTGCAACTTTTCCCTCGTTCCAACTTGGGAGGTATTCCAATAATTTCTTTGCTGAATTTATTTGCTCACCGATGTTGGCCTCTACCCTGTCACTAATTCCAGTTTTCTTAGCGTGAATTTCTGCCCCACCAAGGTCTTTCATATTAGTTTTTTGGCCGATAACTTTTTCGATAACACCAGGTCCTGTCACCATCAAAGTCGATCTTGCTTTATTCATGATGACAAAATCCATAAGTGTTGCGGAATAAGCCGGAGCCCCCATGGTGGTACCTATGATCAGAGCAATTTGCGGTATATAACCTGAGAGTTCAATATTCTTGGCAATCACTTTCGTATACTCATGCCCACTTTTTATTCCCTCTTTAACAGAAACACCTGGAGATGCCATCAGAGCAATAATTGGAATTTTTTTTGTTTGAGCAAGCTCCATGACCCTAAGTATTTCACTTGCTCCCCGAGAGCTAATAAAGCCCTGCTCAAATTTTAAATTATGAGTGTAAAAAACAAACTCCCCACTTTTGATTCTTCCTATACCTGCGATGATTTCTTGACTACTTAAATCAATAAAATCAAACGTATCAAATAGATTCTCCACCCACGACTTGGGGTCCATTCCAATTCTTGCCATAAATCTATTATCGCTTGAGAATGAATATGAGCCTATTTCAGGCAAAGAATTCCGAAAAAAAACGGGAGTTTAGCAAAGGTGTCATTTAAGTCGATAAAGGCTTATGCTCATAAAAACCGACAAAAGTTATCGTTCTTTTTTGACTGCGACAACAGTTTCTGCAATTGGAAGCTTTGCTTTCAATTTTGCATTCATGAGTTTCCTCTACTTTCAGACCGAAAATGACAAACGTTTTGTCGCCCTCTCTCAAGTCTTTTTTGTAGTAGGAATGCTTTTAGGTAATCTTTCAGGCGGAGTCTGGGGCGAGAAATTTGAAAAAAGAACTCTATTACAAATAACAGAACTTATCAGAGTTCCCATCGTACTTATCATGCTTCTATTTTCAGAAAGTATTTGGGTACTACTTTTTTTACATGGGCTAAAGACATACTTTGCCGGAATTTCAACTCCACTCAAGCGAGCCTATATTAATTCCACTATTGCCTCCAACAATAGAAGTGAAGCTAATACTGGATTCACAATATCGTATTCAATAACTCAGATTATTGGACCTTTTTTGGGCACTTGGATTTATTCTATTGTTTCAGACCTCAAGGTATTAATTGTCACAGATGCTATTACCTTTCTTATATCTTTTGCACTGATGCTCACGATCCGTAAGTCTTCGTCAGAAACAAAAATGAAGACAAAGTTTTTTACAGACTTAAAGTCTGCATTTAACTACCTCAAAGGTGGGCCGGCCCATAGAGGATTATTTTATCGGCATACCATAGTAGGCTTCATCTCAGGCCTATTAATACCCCTCGTTTTACCCTTTTGTGACGAAGTGCTGGGCGAACAAGAAAAATTCTACGGAGTTCTCATGGCACTCTTTGGAATAGGAGGAATATTAGGCGCAATTATCAATCAGAAGTATCTTAAAAAAATAAATTCTGGTAAAAAAATACTTTATATATGTCTCTTAGAACCAATAGTTCTTCTAAGTTGGATTTATACTTCAAACAAATACTTCAATTTAATTATTTTTACATTTTGGGGAGCACTATTCTTTGCTCGTGCCACAAGCCAGTTCAATTATATTTCACTTAATATAAAACCTGAATTTAATTCGAGAGTTTCTTCATTGTTTGACTTTGTATTTACGGCCACGAATATAATAGCTGTAACCTTTATTTCCATTTACGGCCACCTATTTACAGTGCAATTATTTTTAAGCTTTATCGGAGCGATATACCTCATAGGAAATATATCAACTCCGTTTTTAGCAAACCAACAGGAACTAAAGAATGCATAAGATAATACAGTTTATTTTAAATCGTCCAAAGACTTGTATTGCGATTTGCCTTCTTTGTACATTGGCTTCAATTCCCGGTCTTTTAAACCTAAAGCAGGACTATAGCTATCGTCATTGGTTCAATGAAGCGGATGAGCTACTTATCCAAGAAGATCAATTCCAAAATGATTTCGGTTCAATTGATAGTTTGACCATTTTGATTAATTTTAAACAAACTGTATTTGCTCCGAAAAATCTAAAGATCATTGAAGAAATAACTAACGAATTATCAAAACTCAGCTACGCAACCAGAGTTGATAGCTTAGCAAATTATGACCTCACTTACGCTCAGGAAGAAGAGATTCTCATCGAAGAACTTTTTAGTTTAGACGATACAAACTTAATTGAAAAAGCTGCGCTTAATGACCCAATACTAACAAATAATTATCTATTCAATTCCAATCACGCCACCACAATAAGTTTTCGCTTTAATCATAAAGGACAAAATAGCTTTTATAGACTGGTTCTGAATGATATTGAAAGGATTTTAAGCAAAAAGGATCAAGAAGCATTTAGTAGTTATCACCTTTTGGGTAATCCCAAAATTTCTACTGCTTTTAAGGACGTGGCGATAAAAGATTTAAAAATCCTGATCCCTGCCTTATTATGTTTGGTTCTATTGCTCGTATACTTACAGTTTAAAAGTTTTAAAATTGTATTATGGTCTCTTTTAACGATCTGTATGAGTATTTTATTAATGCTAGGTCTCTCCAGCTACCTAGGCTTCACTTTCAATAACCTCACTTCCATTACACCTGAACTTATACTGGCGATAGGGCTTGCTGATGCTGTTCATATTATCGCGACATTTAAAATCAAGCGATCAAATTGCTCTCATTTTGAAGCTGTAAAATATTCATTAGAAAAAAATTATTTTCCAACTATTATTACATCTTTAACTACCGCTTGTGGTTTCTTTTCATTTTTCAATTCCAATGTAGATAATATAAAGGATATGGGAATCGTTGCAGGACTAGGTACCATAATTGCTTGGTTTGCGACTTATTTCTTCCTTGCTCCTCTTCTACTTGTTACTTTCAAAGACTCAAATAAGACCATCAACAATTCTAAAAAATTCAAGTGGAGCTCTGAAAAATATATAAAAAAACTTATAAAAAATAAAAGCACTGTTTATCTCTTATATGGAGTTCTCATTGGCGCCTCTTTACTTAGTATGACAAAGATCGAAATCAATTCAGATCCTCTTAACTACTTTAGGGGAGAACTTGATCTTGCAACAGATATGCATAAAGCACAGTCTATTATGAAAGGAATCTTTCCCTTGGAATTGGTATTTGAGAATAAGCAGACTCAAAATATCAAAGACCCAGAATTCCTCAAAAAAATAGATAATTTTATTTCCGAACTTAAAGACACTCAGATTGTATTTCAAGACTTTTCGGCGATTAAGATCCTTAAAGCCATGAATAAAGTTTTTCATCAGGATCAAGAAAGTTTTTACAGAATACCAAACTCTAGAGATGAAATTGCTCAGCTCCTCTTCACCTATAATTTATCAGTCCCTCCAGGGCGTAATCTCAATGATAGGATTAGTTTAGATGAAAAAAAGCTAAGAGTAACCTTTATGATGAAACATATGGACTCAATATCCGGCGATAAATTCTATTCCTATATTTTGAAATTGGCAGAGAAACGAGATTTAAGTGTAAGCATCGCTGGTAAAAGATATTTATGGCATTCTTTAAACCTTAAAGTGGTGGAGTCTTTTATTAATTCGCTTGGACTAGCACTTCTTTTGATTACAATATTATTATCTATCTTCTTTAAATCCATCCGAATTGGGGCACTATCTCTCATTCCAAATTTGATACCAATAATTACGAGTGCTATTTTCCTAGCGGTCACAGGTAGGTCTCTTGATATAGGCACGAGTATTGTCGCCAGCATTGTTTTAGGAATCGCGGTAGATGATACCATCCATGTGATTGCAAATTATAAGAAAAATTTACTTCTGGGTAATAATCCTCAAGAAGCATTGATCGAACTTTTTAGTGACACAGCACCAGCATTGATAATCACTTCTCTAATACTAAGTATAAGTTTTGCGTGTTTTATCCTGGCAAACTTTGTGCCTAACCAAAACATGGGAATACTTTTATCACTATCACTTATTTTTGCACTTATTTGTGATCTAACACTTCTACCAATACTTCTATATGACTTTGTTAAAAGGAAAAACTTATGAGACCACCTAGCCTGGCCATTAAATACCTTGCAAAAAAACATGCTCGAAAGCTAGAAAAGATTCAAAACAATCCATCACTAACCCAAAAAAAAGTTCTCGATAATATCAAAGAGATATTTTCGCAGACAAAATGGGATTCTAAATTCAGGATATCTGAAATCTCTTCTCTAAGAGTTCTGGCCGAAGAGTTTAAAAATACCAGCGATACCGATTACGACGACATGATACTGAAAATCCGTGAACAAAATACACCGGGGGCCATACAGCAAGGTCCATTAGAGTATATGGCCAAAACCTCAGGCTCTACTGCAAAAAGCAAATATATCCCTTACCCAAGATCTCTTATTAAAAATTTTCAACGTTTTTCATTTGAAACTTTTTTACATTTTTCTCATAGCAGAGCAGTTTATAATTTAATGCAAGGCTACCTCCTAGTAAGTCCATCTAATTTAACGACAGAAAAAAACGATTTTGGAATTCATATTGGAACAGGAACTGGAATTATGACTTCACTGGCTCCGAAATTCACTCGATCAATAGTTAGACCTAGTTTAAAAAACCTAAACCATAATAGTTTTGAAGAAAAGATCGATGCAATGGTAAAAGAGGCGATTAACTTAGATATCAGAAGTTTTACCTGTGCTCCTGCTTTTGCTGTTCCTATACTAGAGCATCTTTTTAATGAGGCCCAAAAAAGTAAAAGAGAGGTAAAGGATATTCTCGATATCTGGCCAAATCTGAAATTCTATTCTTTTTCAGGTTCCTCTGTCATTCCCTATGAGAGGACCCTAAGGAGTTTTTTGGGAGACAAAATTCCATTTCTAGAAATCTATTCTGCAACGGAATCCCCAATCGCCTATCAATATGATCCTAATAGACCGGGTGAACTATACCTAGACCTAGAGAGCTGTTTCTTTCTTTTTCAAAAAGAGAGCACACAAAATGACAGTCGCCGCTTCAATATCAGTGAACTTGAAGTTGGCAGTCGCTATCGTCTTCTCATCACAACATATGGAGGGCTTATTAACTATGAGCTCGGAGATATAATTGAGGTTACAAGTCTCAAACCTGTCTTAATAAAAATTATCGGACGAGAAAAAGAGGAAGCAAATATAGCTGGCACCGAGAGACTCTCACTGGCCACAATCAGAGAACATTTAAACTGGGTGTTTGATAAATATGGCCTCTCGATAGATCAATATTTTCTTTCATCCTACACTGATGATGATGGAAAGATTGGATATCTTTGGACTTTTGAAACAGATCAGACCATATCAAATGATTTAATCTCTGACCTAGACACAAATTTAATGAAATTAAACTCTGGCTATAAAGCTTCAAGA
>CATLVA010000078.1 GCA_950060715.1 uncultured Oligoflexia bacterium
CCTTAGTAAAGATAGGCGCATCTGGGTCAGTGTTAATCGCAACAATAACCTTAGAAGTTCTCATCCCCGCAAGGTGCTGAATTGCTCCAGAGATACCACAAGCGATATAAAGTGATGGAGAAACTGTTTTACCCGTTTGACCAACTTGCATATCTGGACTTGCGTAACCTGAATCAACAGCTGCTCTTGAGGCACCAACTGTTGCACCAATTACATCTGCACATTCTTTAAGGATTGCGAAGTTCTCAGAGTTCTTCATAGCTCTACCACCAGAGATGATGATATTCGCTTCAGTAAGATCTACTTTTTCAGATGCAGAAGCAATGATCTCTTTAATCGCTGCTCTGATTTCTCCCGCTTCAACACTCGCATCAGCCGCTTCACCTGCACCAGCAGTTGGAGACTCTGGCATACCAAGTGCGTTTGGTCTGATAGTTGCAAAATGTGGCTTCGGTCCAGAAAGTTCAACTTTAGCTAAACACTTACCTGCAAAAAGAGGTCTTGTTCCGTTGAAAGTATCGCCATCAAATACGAAATTAGTACAATCTGAAGCTAGACCAGCATCAAATTTAGTTGCAAGCCTTGGAAGCATATCTTTTGCAAGAGCAGTTGCTCCAGCTAAAACATAATCATAACTTCCACTTGAGATAAATCCATGAAGGGCGTTTGAGTAACCTTCTGGAGAATACTTATCTAGGTTGTCACCTTTAAGCTTGTGAACTTTACCAGCACCGTACTCTGCTAGTACTTTTACTTGGTCGTCTGCAAGGTCACCGATAACAGCAACTTCAGCAGTTTGGCCGTTTAATTTTCCAAGGATTTCAAGCGTTACTGGCTTTACTTTCCCATTATTTGTTTCTGTAAATACTAATACGTTTGCCATGATTAAATTACCTTTGCTTCAGTTCTTAATAGACCAACTACTTCAGCAACAACGCTTGCTTGTTGAGCTTCGTCCATTGCATCGAATTTCTTCCCTGGTGGCTTTTCAGGTGGAAGAGAAAAGTTAGAATAATTAACTCTTCTATCATCAGCAGAAACACCAACATCAGCTAAAGTTAGCTGCTGCATAGGCTTTCTTTTTGCTTTCATGATTCCTGGTAAAGACGCATATCTTGGAGTGTTGATTCCTTTGTTTGTAGCTAAAACACATGGTGTTTTAAGCTCGTAAACTTCAATCGCCCCACCTTCGATTTCTCTTTTAACAGTAACGCTATCACCGTTTTGCTCAAACCCAACAATTACTGAAACTGATGGTAGGTTCATCATTTCAGCTAGAATTTGAGGAACTTGTAGACAATCGTCATCAATACCTTGTTTACCAGCAAGAATTAGATCAGCTGACTTACCTGATTTCTCAATTGCTCCTTTAAGAGCTTTTGCAATTGAATAAGAATCAAGATTGTCTTCTGCTTCAACTAAAATTGCTTCGTCTGCACCCATTGCCATTGCAGTTCTTAGAGCTTCAGTGTCTTTTACTCCACCAACTCTAACAACAGTAACAGTTGCACCAGCATTAGCAGCTTTTACTAAAAGCGCTTGCTCAACAGCAAATTCATCGTAAGGATTCATAATCCATTTGATTGAACTTGTTTCGATAAAGCTTCCGTCACCGTTAGGTTGAACCTTTGTTTCGGTGTCAGGAACTTGCTTCACACATACAAAAATGTTCATTGTGATACTCCTTCAATATTATTTAAGTACTTCCCTTGAGATAACAAGTCTTTGAATTTGACTTGTCCCCTCGTATATCTGCATCAGTTTGGCATCGCGCATAAGCTTCTCAACAGGATATTCTTTGGAGTAGCCGTATCCGCCATATATTTGTACCGCATCGGTCGTTATTTGCATACAAGTATCGGCTGCAAATGCTTTGGCACTCGATGCAGCAACGGTGTTTTGTATACCTTGATCTGCTTGCCACGCGGCTTTTTGAATGAGTAGTCTTGCCGCTTCAATTTTCATTTGCATTTCTGCTAACATAAATTGAATGGCCTGATGTTTTGCTAGTGGAACTCCGAATTGAGTTCTCTCTTTAGCATATTGACTCGCAAGATCTAAGGCCCTTTGTGATCCTCCAAGAGCAATAGAAGATACAAGTGGTCTAGAGTGATCTAGCGTTTTCATAGCTATCTTCCAGCCATCACCAGGATTACCGAGCATATTTTCTTTTGGAACTTTAACGTTTTCAAATTGGATCGCGCGAGTGTCTGATGTTCGCTGTCCCATTTTGTCTTCTTTATTTCCTATGGTAATTCCTTCTGACTTAGCGTCTACAACTACTGCGCAAATTCCTTTATGTTTAAGCGAAGGATCGGTAGTACAGTAAACAGTATAGAGGTCAGCGTATCCTCCATTGGTAATCCACATTTTTTGCCCGTTTAAAATCCAATGATCTCCACCGTCTTTTATTGTGGTCTTTATACCTGCAGCATCTGAGCCATTTCCTGGTTCAGTTAAACAAAAAGAAGCCAGTTTTGGTCCTTCGGTAAAAGGTCTTAGAAATCTTTCTTTCTGTTCGTCAGATCCACCAACTACTATTGGTGTAAGAGCTAGGTCGTTACACATAATTGAAGTGTACATCCCCATACACCCATAAGATAATGCTTCACCTATAGTCACAGCATCTAAAAGACCAAATCCATTTCCACCAAATTGAGTAGGAATACAAGTATTAGTAAAGCCTAACTCCCAAGCTTTCTTAATTTGCTGCTCACAAAAAATTCCTTTTTCATCATATTCAGCTGCATAAGGAATCATTTCATTTTTTGCAAACTTTCTTGCAAGTTCATACATTTCTTTTTGCTCAGGGCTTAGTGAAAAATCCATAGTGTCCTCAAATTGGTTGGGCAGTATTATTAAATTGTGAAGGTATTTTATAATGATTTGCTAGGATTTTACAGTAAGGTAGTTCTTGCAAAGGTAGGACAATGAAACTTCTTTCACTCCATCTGGGATGGGGCACAATAAGATTTTCTAAGTTGATTGATTCAGTTCCCCAAAAAATAATGTCTATATCTATATTTCGTGGACCACGCTTGATTTCTCTTGTACGTCCAAGACTTGTTTCTATCTCTAGACAAATTTTTATGGCATCTTTTGGTGCCATTCTTGGAAGCTCAAACTCTAAAACCTGATTATAAAAATCTGGTTGGTTAATGTAGTCGACAGCTTCACTTTTGTAGACTCGACTTTCATGAATTAAATTAAATTTTTCTTTAAGAAGATTTTTAGCAGCATTTAAATGCGAAAGTCTGTCACCAATATTAGATCCAGTTGCAATGATTAAACTCATTTCTTGTTCTTTTTAATAGGCTCTTTCTTTTTAACTTGTTCTTTTTCTTGCAGCTTATACTTTTTTATATACTGCGACTCTATCGGTTGGAATCTATTTTTCGGTGGGACGGGTTTAGTTTTTAAGCCGCATCCAAAAAGAACTAAAAAGCTTACAGTAAGGATACTAAAATTCAATGGCAAATCCCGCGCTAAAAATATCATTTCCAAGATCAGCTTTGAAAAACCAACCAGGAACTAACCGTCTCATAAAACTTACACCGACGATGAGTTGAGTTTTTTCTAAGTCATCTATTACAGCTTCTTCTAATGCGGCTGTTTCTTCGTCTACGTCATCACTAACAACTCCAGCGTTGGCACTAGATACTATATAGGTTTGGAATCCAGCATACGGAAGTAGGTAAGAGTAAAGCGGAGCTTTGATCGTATATTTAACCTTTGCACTAAAACTATTAATTACAGTTTGTTCACCTGACCTAGGAAAGCGATTGGTTTCCGCTCTCGCATAAGTTCCCTCAACCCAGTAGTTATCTGAAAATTGATAAGCCCAGTTGTAGCTGAATTGGCTGGAAGTTATTGTGTCTCCTGATCCATCAGCGTCGTTTACAAAACTAAATTGCGAGTACCCAATAGACACAACATTGTCTGGCTTGATATGCCTTTTATCTGTGTAGAACTGGTCGGCATCGCCTTCAATAATTTCTTTGTCGTTAAAAAGATCTTCTTCGCTGGTTATTTTTAAGTCATCTTCTTCAACTGTCTTTTTGTCTACTTTTGGTTTAAATAAAACACTATCGTCACCGCGAATGATATCGACCTCTGTGCCCTTGGCTAGTTTTTTCCAACGAGAAAGGGAATAGACCTTAATAACTTTTATTCCCGCTCTTCCCTTATGATTTTTTGCTACTATCGCACGAGCGACAGGTCCTTTTTCTCTCAGGCTCATCGTGATGAAGTCACCTTTATTGAGCTGCTGATTATTGTTCGTTAAAATAAAAATTTTCCCAGACCGTGAAATTATATCTATGGCCTCGGTGAACTGTTCAGAAGTGTCACCTACAGAATAACTTGATGTGGCATCATCCAAAAGATTTTGACTGAGTGCGGCACCACTGTTCAATAAAATAAGTATTGAAACTAAGGCAAGAGATTGATTTTTTAATAACTTACTGATCATTGAGTTATTTTATATAAGCCGAAACAATCGGTAAACTAAGTCAATTTTATTGAAGTAAGAAAAAATAGTTTTTTGCCATTTGACTCATTTGCTCAGATTTTATATTCCTGATAGCCACACAAGATATTGGGGGAATTGATGAGTTTAGAGGCCTATAGTCAGCTATCTAGTGGTTCAAATAAAATGTTTGTTGTTGTTGCAGGAAATATTGGAAGTGGGAAGACTACACTAACGAAAAAACTTTCTGAAAGACTAGGTTGGAAACCGCACTTTGAATCCGTTCAAGACAACCCTTACTTGGCAGACTTCTATGACAATATGTCTCGCTGGAGTTTTCCTCTTCAAGTTTATTTTTTAAATCATCGCTTCAATACTCATAAGCATATTGAGTTTGGTTCTGGTTCTGCTATTCAAGACAGATCAATTTATGAGGATGCAAATATTTTTGCGCGTGCCCTTTTTGAACAAGGTGACCTTGATCAGAGGGACTATGAAACCTATTGTACTCTTTACCACTCAATGATTAATTATCTAAATCCACCAACGTTAATGATATTCTTAAGACGTTCAGTTCCAAAACTAGTTGAGCGTATCAAGCTTCGTGGTCGTGATTATGAACAAGCAATCCCTATCGACTACCTGACTCGTTTAAACGGATACTACAATGAATGGTACGAAAATTACGATCAAGGTAAGTCTTTAATCGTTGACACAGACGATTTAGACTTCTTAGAGAATGAAGAACATTTTGATCGATTAGTTAAAAAAATACATGACTCAATTGATCAACAGGAAATGTTTTTCTACTACTAAAAAACTTTTATAGGAAAATTTTCCCTTACCGATAAGCTCTTTGTATTTAGGTTATAATAATCCTAACTTACGAGGAGTTATGCTATGAAGTTTTTATTATCACTATTTTTAATTATGAGCTTAGTCGCTTGTTCTGGTGGGAAGTCACTTGAAGAAGTTGCAGACGGAGCGGGAATTGATGTTCCTGAGCAAGACGAATTCGAAGAAGATTTCAAAGAAGAAGCAGGTGATGAGCTTGCGGATACAGTTTCGGATCAAGTAGAAGATGCGTTTGGTGGAGATGATTTCTCTGATGATTTTTCTGATGATTTCAGTGATAACTCTACAGCATCTAATGATGATTTTGGAATGACAGAGCCGGCAGCTGCAGCAAGCACTGAGATGGTTTCTGACTTTTCTGACGGTGGAACTGGTATGGAGGCTACATCAATGGGTACTTCATCTTTTGCAGCCGCAGACGGGTCAGGTACTTATACAGTTCAAAATGGTGAAACACTTATGATAGTTGCTTTTAAGATTTATGGTGACTACAGCAAGTGGAGAGACCTAGCGAGAATGAATTCAGGAAAGCTTGGTTCTAGGTATACAGTTTCAGCTGGGACGGTATTAAGCTATAATCCACCGGCACAACCTTTTCAGTGGAGTCCAACAGGTAACCCGTACTTAATCAAGACTGGGGATACTTTAGGAACTATTTCTACTGATACATATGGAACAACTAAGCACTGGAGAGCTATTTGGAAGAATAACACTCCGCTAATTAAAGACCCAAATAAGATTTTCGCAGGGTTTACAATTTATACTCCAATTCTAGATTCTAGAGGAGTAGCAAACGAAAGCTTCTAAACTTTAAGTGATAATAGTATAATAGAGGCAGGTCAGAGACCTGCCTTTTTTTATGATGAAGTATTTAATATTAATTTTACTATTTTCTTGTTCGAGCTTTAAACTTCCGGTTTTCAATCAGAAACCAAAAGTTGAATTAGAACTCACCAATTATAAAGAATTCAATAATTTTGATTATATTGATCATTTGAAATCATATCATAAGGTATACCTTGAAAATATTGAGAGTAAGAGAATTGATCTTCAAGCAAAGCATCAAGAATTTTTGAAAAATACAGTAAAAAAAATAACCTCAGCAAACGAACTTTTTTTCAAAGACAATGTCCAACCTGAATTCTATATCGTGAACTCGAACATACCATTTCATTTTTCACTACCGGGATATAAATTTTATTTTTCTTCAAGCTTAATCAAAAGATACGTTAAAAATGAAACAATACTGTATTGTTTGATTGTTTATGAGTTAGTCCGATCAGAGAAAAATATTTATGAGAAAAAAATTATCATTCCTACTGGGGCAATAGATACAGAAAGAATTCTTTCTCTACTAAGACTTAATACTGAAGATAAAGTTGAAATTCATAAATGGTCTTATTATCTTTTGAAAAGAATTGGCCTAGAGTCAGACTCATATCTTTCTTGGTTACAAATTAAAAACAGAAACTCATTGGATTTTTCTCTTCAACTAGGAGATGTCCGGTCAATATCAAGA
>CATLVA010000079.1 GCA_950060715.1 uncultured Oligoflexia bacterium
CCTTTACTCATATAATAACGGCAGGCATAGATAGCTTCACCATTAAGAACTCCTATTCTCCAGTCGAATTCAGTTGGTAAATACTTTTGAATGAGCACAAGAGACGTTTTTTTCAAAAACTCGTCTAGATAAGATTTTAATTCTTCTCTATCTTTTGCTTTTTTTACCCCGAGGCTAAAACTCCCATCAGGAATCTTTAAGACAACCGGAAAAGAAAACTCTGACTCGATCATCTCTAATGTTCCAGCTTTACTATCAGAAACAAAGCTTGAAGGTAGCTGTGGGATTCCATTTCTTTCCATTAGATTGAACATAAAAATTTTATTGGTACATTTCAAAATACTTTCAGGGTCATCAATAACCACAAGACCTTCCTGTTGCGCCCGATGACTAAAAGTATAAGTATGATTTTTTATCGAAGTCGTCTCCCTAATAAAAAGTCCATCAAACTCATTTATCCGAGCAAGATCCTTCTTACCGATTCGTTCAGTATAAATACCTTTATTAGCAAATACTCTCTCAAAGTTTTTCAATGCTTCCTCGTTTGAAGGAGGCAATTGTTCTTCAGGGTTTGTTAAAATTGCTAAATCAAAAACATAGTTCTTTTTTGGGTTAGGTAAACGCCACATCTTAGTTGAAAAGTCTTCGAGTGCTTTACCAAAAACTTCTTCTTCACCTTCATTCAATTCCGTAAAAGAGATTGAAATAACAGAATCTATATTCCATATTTTCTTTTGAACTAGCCTTATTTCTAAAATAGGACATGGAAATTGTTCAAATATTTGCTGTGCTAGTTCTTTGAAGATTGAGTAGCTGGTCTTTCCAAAATAAATTCTAAAAGCAATTGATTTAAGTTCTTGAGAATTTTTTGTGAATTTCTTTGCAGCAGCCTCCGCAGCTTCTTGCAGTTCATCTAAATTATAGGTGTAGAGCTTTTTGCGACTAAGGTCATTTAAAACTTTAATCGAAGGTATAACCCTATGATTTCTTGATTCTGCTAATAAGGAACAATAATACCCGTGAGATAAATACTTGTAACTCTTGCACAGGTTAATAACTCTTGTGGCCCGTCTCTTTTTTCCCTCCGAGCGAAAATTGAAAAGATAATCTTTAGCAGTCATTAAATGTTCTGAAGGAAAATAGACTTCCCAGTCTTCAACATGGTCTACCAATACAATATATTCTCTCACACCCACCTCTTTTTTAAAGGGCAATCCTTAGCTTCGATGTTATAATGAGTTTAAATAATGGTCACTAAAAATTGAGAGAAAATGTGAAATATAGACCCGCTAAAAAATCTGATGTCCCCGAGTTAGTTAAACTCGAAAACTCTTCTTTTAAAACTGACAGACTTAGTGCCAGAAATTTTCGTTACTTTATCGACCTTTCACATGGCGAAGTCTTAGTTCAAACCAATGAGGGCGAGATTTCAGGCTACGGAATCCTACTCTTTCATAGAGGAACTGCCCTCGCAAGACTGTACTCAATTGCCGTTAGCTCTAAATTTAGGGGGCAAGGACTAGGAAAAAAACTTCTTACAAAATTAGAAGCAATCGCAAGTGAAAGAGAGTGTACTTATCTAAGACTAGAAGTCAGAACAAATAATACAGCAGCAATCGAACTTTACGAATCTCAAGGCTACAGAAAGTTTGCCCACAAAGAACATTACTATGAGGACAACCAAGACGCCGAATGCTATGAGAAAAAAATCAGAAGTTTAAAAGGCAAAAAAATTAAGGGACCGAAAGTTCCTTACTATCAACAAACAACTGAATTTACCTGCGGAGCTGCGTCGCTTCTTATGGCAATGAAGGCTTTAAACAAAAAAATTAAACTCTCTCGCGAGCACGAAATTGAACTCTGGCGGGAGGCGACAACAATTTTTATGACGAGCGGACACGGTGGATGTGGGCCTCACGGACTAGCTCTTGCGGCTGAGAAACGAGGTTTTAAAGTTGAGGTATTTTTAAATTCATCAGCTTCACTATTTATAGAAGGTGTGCGATCACCCCATAAAAAAGAAATTATCGAACTCGTACAAAAGTCTTTTGAAAAGAAAATTGCGGCAAGTACAATAAAGGTCTACGAAGACGAGTATGATTGGGCGACAATAAAAGATATTTTCGCCGAAGGAGGAATTCCAATTCTTCTGATTAGTGCTTATCGCCTGACGGAGTCAAAGGCCCCCCACTGGATTGCTTTAACCGCCATCGAGAATGATTTTATATATTTCCATGATCCAGAGGTAATTGAGCATCAAACACCATTTGATAATATCAATATACCAGTGCGCAGAGACGAGTTTGAACTCATGGCAAAATTTGGGTCGAGACAACTCAAAAGTATTGTTGCTATCTATCCAAGTTAATTTTAAAGAAAAAAAAGGCCCTGAACGGGCCTTTGTTATGTAAACTAGTTAACAGCTTTTACTTGCTCAGCACAAGGACCTTTTCTTCCTTGTCCTACTTCGTACTCAACTGAATCACCCTCTTGAAGAGAACCTGCTTCTACAGCTGATACGTGAACAAAAAGATCGTCTCCACCACCATCTGGTTTAATGAATCCAAATCCTTTTTCTGTGTTAAAAAATTTTACTTTTCCTGTCGCCATCTTAATTACTCCTGTACGCCTTGTGGAATTGTCTAAATAATAAAAACTAATAATCGAATTTAATATAGACAGCAACTTAAAAAGAAACTAACTAAAAATTCTATTACTATCGCGTTGACCTGTTCAACACAATCGAACTATAACAGCGGTTGAAATCTAATTCAAGCAATTTGTATTTAGTAATAATTAATTTCTCACCGTAACTAATTGATTTTGTGTGAGATTTTAGTGAATCTTTAACTATTTTTGACTAATTCACTTAAAAGTTCCCCTTTATTACCTACCTCAACAAATTGGCAATTTATTCATAGAATAAAACCATGAAAAAAATTATTTTAATGTTCCTAGTTTTCTCATGGAATTTGGCCACAGCTCAAGACATGAGAGTCATGACTTTTAACACAACGTGTTCTCTTTGCAACAAAGGAAAATTTGATTCTTTCAAGCAAAGAAAGCACTGGATAGTAGATACGATTAAGAGAAACAATCCTGACCTAATCGGAATGCAGGAGGTACTGACTCACTGGCAACTCAACTGGTTTAAAAAAGAACTTCAAGACTATGATATGATCTATCACCGAAAGTTCTATATCTTTCGCTATGCAGATCCTGCTATTTTCATCAAAAGAGATCGATTTACAATTCAGCGCTGGGGTGGATTTTGGTTAGGTCCTCTTAAAGGATGGTTTAGCTTTGGTTGGAAGTTTGGACTACCTAGAAGAATTCAATGGACTAGGCTTCGTGATAATTATACTGACAGGGAATTTTATTTCTCTTCCTCTCATTTTGATAACAGACCAAAAAATAAGAACAAATCTGCCAAGGTTTTTGTCAATGCATTTAAAAATGTCGATGCTCCCGTTATCTTAGCGGCAGACACGAATTTAAAACCTGAAATGGAAGGCTACCAGCACATCACGCAAAGCTATTACGATAGCTATGAACTCTCTGATGAAACTATCTTTGTTAAAAACTCTGATACCAATAAAGATGATTCATGTAATCTTGAAAAAGGAAAAACTTTTCCCGAGTGTCGAGTCGATCATATTTTCTTGAGTAAAAAGAATCATTGGTTGGTAAAACTTTGGGGAGTTGATCAATTTAAATATGGGGAGAACAGTAGGTTCACATCTGACCATAGAGCTTATTTTGCGGATATAGAGCTTAAATAGACTAAATCTTTCTTAGGTATTGAGAAAATATTTTAGCTACTTCAGGTGACTCTACAAATTCATCGTGTGGAGCATCGACATAATCTACCTCAATGGAACCTGTCGTGTAATCCCCCCACCCCAAATCTCTCTTAGAATGCTGACCATGTTTTTTTAGAGGAATTCTAATCAGGTATATATCGATATTTGTTTTAGAGGGCGTATAGTTTCGAGTGGCCATAAAATTATAAAATTCTAACAATGGTCCTCGGAAAATCATAGGTAATGGCCGATTGAACAACTGAAAAATTGTGTTCATAACACCTAGGAATCGTCGTTTTACTTGGTCAACTCCAAAACTTCTAAAACCTTTTTTGATCTTCCGGTTTGATTGTTCAATATTGTCTAAATTAGCAGTAGGAACAGCAGTGTCAAACATGATGACTCGTTTAACGGTTTTATGATGCTCATTTAGAATTTTACCAACTTCGTAAGCGAGGATGCCTCCCATACTACCACCAACCAACACAAATGGTGTATCCCCTGCTAAACTTAACATCTGCTCGGCATATGACTTTGCAAGTTCTCGGATAGAAGACATATTTATATTGAATCCATCAACCCCCGTCGACTGTAGCCCGAAGCAGCGATAGTCATTAATGGAATCCACAAAAACTTTGTAATTTAAAATATTTCCACCAATAGCATGAAAAAAGAAAACTTGATTCTTTTCACTTCCCTCATTCAATTTCAGTAAGTTTGAAAATTCTTTTTTTCCCGTTTTTAATACGACCTGTATTCGTTTCGATAAGTCCTCTAACCGAGGAAATTGGAATAGTTCTGAAAGCTCTAGATTACAATGATAGAGATTTTCGATTTCATGAAAAATTCTCATTGCAATCATAGAGTTTCCTCCGATCTCGAAGAAGTTATCCTCTTTGTAAATAAGTTTGCGATTTAATTGCACTCTCCAAATTTCAGCGAGCTTTTTTTCAACTTCGGTTTCAGGGGCCCTTCCTTGTCTTGTTGCTACAGCTACAATTTGCGATTCGAGCTGACTTCGATCGACCTTTCTATTTGGAGTAAGTGGAACGCCGTCTATAATCTTAAACTGATCAGGTATCATATAATATGGCAGTCGCACTTTTAAAAAACTTCGTATCGATTTTTCATCTAAGCTCTCTGCATCTACGACACAAAATGCGACAAGTACCTTTTTTTGATTATCGACTTCTTGAACTGCACAGACACAATCCTTAACTCCGTCATAGCTTTTAATCTTGTACTCTATCTCTTCGAGTTCTATCCTAAAGCCTCTAATTTTTACTTGGGTATCATTTCGGCCCAAAATTTGTATTTCGCCCTTCCCTGTATATCGTGCTAAATCACCAGTGCGATAGAAAATTTTTTCACCGACACTGATAAATTTTTCTTTTGTTTTTGCCTGATCAAAGAGATAGCCATTGGCCACACCAAGTCCCCCGATCAACAATTCGCCGACAGCTCCAACGGGCACCATATTGTCACTATTATCTAGAACCAATAGTTCTGTGTTACTTATTGGTTTTCCAACAGATATAAAGTTTCCGCCCAACTTAATTTCTTTGAGTGTAGACCAAACTGTCGTTTCTGTTGGCCCATACATATTCCAAAGTTTGGCCACCTTCCCATCAAGAGAATTAACCAATTCAAATGGTAGTTTTTCCCCGCCACATAGGGCCTTGAGATCAGTTTTCCCTTTCCAACCAAAACTCAACATAAGCTTCCAAGTTGTGGGCGTAGCTTGCATGAAAGTAATATTTCGACTATCTATAATTTGAACCAACTCATTAGGTGACCTAGCTTCCTCGTCATCAGCGAGATAAATTTTTGCTCCACATATTAATGGTAGAAAGACCTCTAATACTGAAATATCAAAAGACAAAGTCGTTACTGCACAAAGAGTGTCTATCTTTTTAATATTTAATTCGTTTTTCATAGCAAAAAGAAAATTAGACATTGCCCTAAGCGAAATCTCTACCCCCTTAGGAAGTCCAGTGGAACCTGAGGTAAATATGACATATGCAGAATTTCTCACTGAAACTTCGCTTTCGTTATCTTGCTCGTAGTTGCCGAATTCGTTCTCAATTTCTTTCAGAGATTCATCAGTAAAAGTATAAACCGCTTTAGCGTAATCTTTCATATAAGATATGCGCTCGTCTGGAAACTTGGGATCGATGGGAAGGTAAGTAAACCCTGCTTTAAGTATTCCCAACAAGACTCCAATAAGTTTGGGACTGCGACTCAATTCAACAGCGATTATTTCAGGTTTACTAAAACGAGACCTCAAATAATTTGCTATCTTATTAGAGTAAGAACTCAGTTCTTGGTAGTTCATTTGCGAGTTCTTAGTTTCAATAGCAACTTCATTTGGATATTTCTCAGCAAATTGTTCAAAGCTAACTAACCAGCTATCTTGAAACTCATCTTTCTTTCCATGACCGAATTTTGATAAAGCTTCCTTGTGCTCAAATGACAGACCTATCTCCTGGAGAGATTTATCAGACTCTTCAGTTAAATCATTTAAAATAAATAGAAAATCTTCTTGGAATCGCTCTACAGTTTCTGGCAAAAACAAATCAGGCGAAAAATGAAAACCTCCCTCTATATGGTCTGCATAGTTTGCGATCCAAAGATCTAAATCACTATGAGGAAGCCCTGAGTTTAGATGTTTTCTTTCATACTCAATTCCTGCCATTTCAAATTTTTTCAACGAAAAGTCTTGGTACATATAAAAGATTTTATAAACTTCATCTGAAAAGGCTTCTTTAATTTTTTCAAAGCCTACCTTAGAGAAGCACCGGTGTTGGTTCACTGAACCTCTAATATTGTTAATCGTCTTAAGAGTAGAGCTTAAATCTATATTGATTGGAAGTAGGCTCGTACTAGCATAAAAGCCAAGAGATATGAGATCCTCACGACTGAACCGACCAAGTAAAGGAACACCCAGATGAAAACTTTCAAGGCCAGTGTATCTATGAACTAAGATACTAAACACACTCGCAAATAAAAC